>JAFGVG010000102.1 GCA_016938095.1 Bacteroidales bacterium | reverse complement strand
GGGTTGAACCAGTAGGTATTCTTCATGCTTTGAATAATAACTCCGTCGCACGCCATTAATCCTGCTTTGATGTCCTTCAGCATGCTATTGGCAACCCCAAGAGCATAATATGCTCCTCCGTTGACAGCATAATAACCGGTATAAGTGTCTCCCTTTTTTTTCAGTTTCAGTATCAGCGCCTTGTTGCCGGTAATTTCTTCCCTGAGGTTGAAAGAGGCAACTGATTTGGCAATACCGTTTTCTTCCACTACAAGATCAATGGTTCCGAATGGTGCCGTGGCACCGGCAGTGTTCCATCCTGAGCGACTTGTTTTGGTAACGGCCCTGAGCATCAGTTTTACAAAATTATGCTCATCCTGATAAGCTACTATCCCCGCATTTTCGGGTTGCGAGGGGACACGCGAAAATACCAGCTTTGTTTCTGCCACCCAGTCGTTGTTGGCGCTTTGCAGCAACACATTTTTGGCATTGTTGCTGTTTTCTGAAATATCACCGGTTTCGGTGGTAACAACAAGTGATCCCTGACTTTTTGAAAGGCTGTAATTGGCCTGGTTTTCACGTATCCATTGCCACTGCTCACCCACCGAACTGTCAAATTCATCGCTAACAGCCGACACGTCGAAATTGAGGTAATAGGTATTTGTTTCACAGGTTATGTTATCAATAAATCTTACGATGGCCGTACCCGGTATACCTTTTGCCTGTTCAATTTCCACGGCAATATCGCTGTTCAAAGCACTGGCTGTAATTACAGGAAGTTTTGAATTTTTCTTAAGGAGAAAACTGTATGCTTTGGTACCCATGTTAAAACCTGCAATATCCTTTCCGTTTACTTTTATTGATTTCGGAGAAAGATCGGGCATTACTTTAACGGGTACACTGTTGGATAGGGTTTTGCCATCAACTGTAACCTCTGCAAACAGGGATGCTGTGCCGGGACCTATGGCGGTGACTTTGCCATTCGCATCAACCGTGGCTACTGCAGTGTTGTTGCTTTTATAAACCACTTTGGCTTTTGTAATATCATAAAAGCTGTCGTCTGTCAGGGATGCAGAGACACGCATCTGTGCTGCATTTCCGGGCCTTAATACCACTTTATCGCAGTCGGCAACCACAGTAGCGAGTACAGCTTTGTACGCCCCACTCATAGTAGCTTCAACGGTGCCCCTGATATCTTTGGATGAAGCACCTATTTCAAAAATATATTTTCCCTGGTCGAAAGTGATCCGCTTGTTTTGTTCATCCCAGAACCACAGATCAGCGCAATCAATATCAATCTGAACCGTTTTGGTTTGACCACGGGGAATGGTTACGCGTTTAAAACCCTTCAGGCGTTTTATGGGTCTTTGAAGCGAAGCCGGACTATCGGGCGTTTTCACGTATACCTGCACTACCTCGTCGCCATCCCTTGCACCGGTGTTTTTCACATCCACAGAAACGGTTATCTTGTTGTTTGGCGTAATGTTGTTCGTACTGATATGGAAATCACTATATTCAAAAGTGGTATACGACAAGCCATATCCGAATTCGTAGGATACTTCCTTGTTGAAGTACATGTATGTCCTGCCATTTTTACCCGCACTGTCCCGTAAGGAGTAGTCGTTAAAATCGGGCAAATCATTGAGTGATTTGTACCAGGTGATACTGGTTTTTCCGCCGGGGTTTACCTCGCCAAACATTATTTTTGCCATAGCTGCACCCTGTGCCTGGCCATTGTAACCGGTAAAAATCATTCCGGCAACGTTCGGATTATTCTTGAATGATTCCACTTCAACCATTCCCATGCCCTGAATCACCACTATGGTATTGGGGTTTACGCTTGCAATGGATTGTATCAGCTCATTCTGGTTACCGGGCAGGGTAATGGTAAAACGGTCCGATTCTTCGCGTCCGGTGGACTGATCGGTACCCACAAACACAAGGGCTACGTCGGCTGAAGCTGCCATATCAAGGGTTTCCTGGTCAGTTGCCGGTATTTCAGCTTCGCGGTATACCAGGACCACGGTTTGCGGTCCTGTGATACCCAGTGTGTTCAGCTTAGCTGAAACGTTCTGCGGCCGTGCAAAAAAACCACCTGCCTGCTGTGGAGCCGCAACCTTTTTGGATGCAAGTATGTTGCCGGTTGCCGATCCTACGCGAACCTCGATGGTCCCGCCATTACCGGATACCGACATGTTGAATCGGATAGAATCAACATCGGTTATATCAATGTTATTATATAAGGTCCAGTCGCCATCCTTAATGCCCCTGACCGAACTCATGCCGAATCTTGCTGAGGTAATCAGGCCATTGGCAGCAGCATCGAATTTGGTTGCATCAAATTCCTTAACATCTCCTGCCTTAGAAACTGTAGAGAATTTCACCATATTGAAGAAATCCGTACGTTTGGCAGTGTTTCCGCCCGATTTAGATGCCACCTCAATATTCAGATTATTTTGTTTAATATAGTCCTGAATTCCTTTGATTGGAGAAACTTTTAGCATGGTTTCCACTTCTCCGGAGTAATCGCCCAATTCAACCTTGTCGGCTTGCGGGCCCAGAACCGCAATTTTCTTAATGTTGCCTGCGTTAAGCGGAAGCGCCTTTTTTCCGGTTTTGGCAACTATGTTGTTTTTCAAAAGCACAGGAGTCTTTGTTGCAACCTCGAGGGCCAGGTCGTTATGCGACGGATCGTTGATAATGCCCGGCTTGATGCCTGCATACGGAACTTTTGCCGGGGGGTCAAATTCTCCGAGTCGCATTCGTATGGTAAACATGTTTACCAGCGCCCTGTCCATGTCGGCTTCGGTAATTAAACCCTTTTCCAGTGATGCGATGGCACTGGCCTGGTATACGCTACCGCAATCGCAGTCGACACCCGATTTAAGACCCATTGACGTTGCTTCTTCTGCATTTTTTGCAAAACGGTGTCCGGTGAACATATCCGATATGGCACCACAATCGCCGGTTACATAACCATCCATTCCATAGGTCTTGCGAATCACCGAGTCAACATAAAATACGCTGGCCGACATGGGTATGGCGTTCACCGCATTGTAGGCTGTCATGATCGCCGGGAGGTTATCTTTTTGGATCAAAGTTTTATAGGGAAAAATGTAAAACTCCCGGATATCACGGTCATCCATATTGGAGCTACCGTTGTGGCGGTTGAACTCGGTATTGTTGGCAAAGTAATGCTTTCCGCAGGGCACTGCTTTAAGGTAATACGGGTCGTCGCCCATCAATCCCCTGATGAAACCGCTTCCGATTTGCGATACAAGAAAGGGGTCTTCTCCAAAAGTTTCGGCTGTACGTCCCCACCTGGGATCCCTTGTTGGTTCAATGACCGGCGACCAGTAGGTAAGCGTGAAAATATAGTTGTGATTGAAGCCCCTGGCTTCATCAGCAATGACATTGGTTTCGCGTTTGATCAGTTCAGGGTCCCATGTACAACCCACGGCAACGCTGTTGGGGAACGATGTGGCAGTCATCCCGCTGTTATCGTTCCGGCCCATAACACCATGCAGGGCTTCGCCCCACACATCGTACTTTTTCACGCGTAGACGGGGAATCGGAGGCATAGTATTGCCAAGTTGACTTTGCTTTTCTTCAGGCGTCATACGTGAAACCAGGTCGGTAGCACGTTCTTTGAAAGAATAGGACGTGTTGAGGTAAATGGGTGTTTGTGCCTTTATTGTATAAGGCAAAAAAGCCGCTATAACGAACCCGAGAAATACCAGCATCGTGGTAAAATGTTTATCCGATCTGAGGCATGTTGCAGGATGATGGCATGATAACTTTGTCATAGCGCAGTTATTAAGCTTGTGTGTGATTGGTAAACATGTATTTCTCATCTTCTTGATGTTTTAATGGGCTGATAAATGGTTTCACACCATTACAGCATAATTATTTTTATTTGTGTAAAGGAATGTGCGGGAAAAGTATGGGTTAGCCTGTTTTTGCCTGTTTTTATCTCTTTCACCACCGGTTCGTATTGGTCCTGGTTATCGTAAGTAAAGGGAGCCTTGAGATCACCGGTGATTACTGCTACCTCAGCCTTTCCGCCAAATTCACCCGAAGCAGACAATATATCAGTTGTAATGGCATCTTTCTCGTGCCGGTTAACCACATTGATATACAGTGTTTTATTTTCTTTGGAATAAACGGTACTTACATCCAGGTACGGTATTCCTTTATATTTCTCTGTGCCGAAGGTATCACAGGCCACCCAGGTATCAACGGAACTGCCCAGGCAATGGTTGGAATATGCTTTGAATATGTAAAATAAGGGCGATTTGTAAGTGCCTTTCTGAGGATCACTGGAAAGCAAGGAAGTAAGCATGGTGAAGTTGGCCATTTTCACTACGTCGGCATGGCGGATAAAAGAACTAAAAGTTTGGGCTATTGGCAGAACCGATAGATAATTCCGCGACATAATCCCCCATTCATCAAAGGAAATGTAAATAGGATTGGTAAATCCTTTCATGGTCTTCACGGCATCAATTTCGGCAGCGGTAACCCGTATCTTTTCATCAAAATCCATGGCACTGGCACCCATGTATGTGTAATAATCGGGTGAATTCTCCCAGTAGCGGTGAATGGAAAGGTATTCAATCAGGTCGCCAAAGCCGGTAAGCACCTTGCGGTTCCATTCAACCCATTGTCCGGTGGGCTCATAATACGACGACCCGGAAGCTACCAGTTTAATGGATTTGTCAACCGACAGCATGGCCTTTGCTGCTTCCCTGCCAACTTTGGCATAGGTTTCGGCATCCATGTGACCCAGTTCCCAGGGGGCGCCGTCCACTTCATTGCCGAGATCCCATATTTTCACATCATAGGGCTCGGGATGTCCGTTTTTGGCACGTAAGTCGGAATAGTGGGTTCCTTTTTTGTAGTTGCAGTATTCAAGCCAGTAGCAGGCATCCTGAATGGTACCCAAACCAAGATTTACACATACCACATTTTCACTTCCGATGGCCTTATTCAGGGTAAACCACTCATCTGTGCCAACGTGATTGTTGTCGATTCCACCCCATGCCAGGTTGATACGGGCAGGGCGCGATTCTTTTGGGCCTATACCGTCTTTCCAGTCGTATCCCATCACAAAATTACCACCGGGCCAGCGCATGTTGGTAATTTTAAGCTCCTTCATGGCTTCAATATAGTCTTTTCTGAACCCGCTTTCGTCGGCAAGGGGAGATGAAGGATCATATAAGGTTTTGTAAAGTGTGCTGTACATTTCACCGCTGGCCAGGCCCATTCTGGCACCACTGAAGTTGATGGGTTCCATAAATACGCCGTAAATGTGCGGGTCGATTTCAGCAATGGTTCTTTCAATATCAATTTTGATTTTGGCTGTCTGGCCTGACATCGTCAGGGGCAGGATAAACAAAAGGTTCAGCAATAGTTTTTTCATTTTTATATTTTGTAGTTTTAATCGCAGGTTTATGAGCTCATTTGTTACGCTCCTGAACATTTCATTATTTTCATCAAAAGCAAGACATTTACTGATTATCTCAGTATTCTATCCATTGCGCTGTCCAGGTTGGGCCATTTATATAAAACATACCATCCTTATAAAATACCTGCTCGATTCCCATTTGAGGCGTTTTCTCCCATTCCTGAAGATCCGGACAATACGGATGTGGGCGCTTATCGTACATCAGGTAATGACATGAATTCCAAAGATTGCCGTCGGGTCCTTCAAATAAAGAATTATGACCGGTTTCGCAGTATGGATCCTCAGTATCTTGAAACTTTAAATGTTCGTAACCTCCACTAACAGCGAGTTCCGGGCGATACCCTTTTTTTCGGGTCCCAAATATAGATTCTCTTGAAACCAGTTCCCAGGGGCCCAGCGGTGATTTCGATTTTAAAAGTCCGACCTCATAGCCACGGGTCCATGTGGAAAAGAACATGAAGTAGGTTTCCTCTTTTTTTATCACAAAGGGGCCTTCAATTCCTCCAACCATCCATTCCGGATAGCCAGGCTCTCTTTTATCGAGGAATTTTTCAATCGCACCAACCAATTGTCCGGTGGTCAGGTCAATTCTTGCCTGAAAAAGTCCGTTCCCACTGCAATACAGATAGGTTTTTCCATCCTCGTCCTCAAACAAGGTAGCATCGTTGTTGTATTGAGGGGTAAGCGGGCCATTAACCAGTTCATACGGACCTGTAATCCGACCAGACACAAACAACCAGATGCTGTGTGTTGTCATCCCTTTCGGATCCTCATCAGTAACTTTACCGCTGTTGACAGTAAGCCAATATCTGTTTTGGATGAAGTGAATTTCAGGCGCCCAGAATCGTCCGTTATAAGGGCAATCGTCGGGTAGCTTGCTTGCATCAATGATCCAGGAGTGCTGCTTCCAGTGAATAAGGTCATCGGAAACCAGCAGGCGGACACCGGGGTTACGCCCGGTCCATACCGGATTGGATGTTCCGGTGCAATACCATTTGTCTCCAACCTTAATAATAAAATGATCACGCATGGAGATGGCGCTATCCCTTGTAATTGGATTAGTATACCGGAAAACATGTTCAGTGCCTTGCCCTGTTATAGCTTCTTCATTATCTGTATTGATTTGAGCCAAGCAGGGAAACATGATGAGCAGGCTATAAACCAGGCTCTGGATGTGAGTTCTAAATGCAATCATGTTTTTTATCGTATATCAAAACCAGGTTACCTAAAACTAAGCCAGTCTATCTCAACCGGCAGGTCGCTGGTTGAGATCACCACCAGGTTTTGAACGCCAGGCAGTGGTTTCTTCACTTTGGCCGTTACGGTTTTCCACTGGTTAGTCTTGGGAATGGCAATCTCGGTAAGAATGGGTCCGCTGGTGCTGCCGAGCCTGATCTGAACACTGCCACCTGTTTCGGAGCGCGTGTTTACCAAGATGGTTTTGACTTTTTTATTACCGAAATCCACTGCATCGTATTGAATCCAGGCATCTTTTTTATTGAAGACTGTCTTCCAGCCATTGAACCGGTAGGATGTATCGATGAATTCCACCGTTGTTCCCTGTTCACTGATGAAACTATACCTGTCGATCTCAACCTGCTGCAAGGCTTTGTTTTGGCCCACTCCTCGGTGGGTGGGTATCACCTTGCGGATGGTGCCATCGGCATTGAAAAACAGGCTGTCGATGCAAATAGCCCGGTTTTTATCGAATTTGGGCGAGTAGGCATTCTGGTGGTAAAACAGATACCACTGGTTGTTGTATTCTATAAAGGAATGGTGGTTGGTCCAGCAATTCATAGGTGATTCGTCCATGATGACGCCGGTAAACTTAAACGGACCCAATGGATTGTCGCCTATGGCATATTCAAGCCGCTCAATGGTATTTTCCACATGCGGATAGGTCATGTAGTAAATTCCGTTACGCTCAAACATCCAGGGCCCTTCTTTTAAACCTTTGGCAGGCAGTTCCTTTATCACCTGTGGCTCCGAAGCCAGTTCCAGCATATTGTCCTTGAGTTTTGCCACATAAATATTGCCCAGTGACCAGTAGAGGTAAGCCTGACCATTCTTATCAATGAATACATTCGGGTCTATTCCCGGTAAGTCTTTTGTGCCTGTAAAGTCTTTTATTGGTTCTGGTTGCGGCACATAAGGACCCTCGGGCTTATCGGCAATGGCCACACCAATGCCAAACATTTTTCGGCCGTTGAACACTTTGGTGCTGTTTGCAGGGAAGTAAAAATAGTATTTTCCATTGCGGAAGATGCAGTCGGGTGCCCACATGCTGTAGGAAGTGGAATCAACCCAGGGTACCTTATGCTGACTGACAATAACGCCATGGTCGGTCCATTCGGTAAGATTATCCGAGGAGAACACATGATAATCCGCCATGCAAAACCAGCCGGGACGTCCCATACCTTCTTTGGCACGTATATCATGGGACGGGTAAACATATACCCTTCCGTTAAAAACCCTGGCTGAAGGGTCGGCCGTAAACTGATTACGGATGATCGGGTTTTGTGCCATCAGGTGGTTGATGCCCATTAACAAGGCAACAGCCGGAAGATAATGCATAAGTTTTTTCATGATGAATATCCAGATTATAAATGGGTTTTTTCTTGAATGGGGTATGCTTACGGCACGGTAATGTTGTAAGCGGGCAGTGAAAGCATCTTGATTGCGTACCTTCTGCCAAGCATCCGGTATCCTTCGGCATTGAAGTGCAGATTGTCAGGACCATCGGTGCAACCCTGCGAAGAAATTACATATGCATTTGCTATGGTTTGTGGCAAGGTTGCAATGATGACATTCATACTGGCGCAAATACCTTCCTGATCAGCATGTACTACCTCCCCTGCCAGCAGGGGTACCGAATCAGGGTTAAGCGACAGGTCATTCATCAGGTTGTCGTAAACCACCTTGACTTTCTGTGGCCACAATGTATCATTGGTATTGGATTCTCCCTGGTGCAGCAGTATTCCTTTGATGATACCGTCTTTTTGCGCCAGCTTTGCCATTTCCACAAGCCTGCCGTAAGGGTTTCCCTCATATTCGTCGATCATAGGAACCATCCACACCGGCGCGGTTGAAACATAAGACTGATATTGATCTTTATCGAAAAGTTCAATCTTACAGCCTCCGATGGACACATTTATAACGCCCACCCTGATGCTGTCAGGGAGATTTTCAACCATGGTCCTGCCGAAATAGTCGGCAGGGCCAAGGTTTGTTCTGCACCGGCACAAGGGAGGGACAGCAGGATACCAGTTGCCCATTTTTCGCTGTGTGTTTTCGCAATCAACGGCTGCCATCACCTGGAATCGGGGATTCACTGTTGAATCCTGCGATCCGGCACGTGCGGCTCCTTCCATGTTCGACTGGCCCAGGCAGAGATAGATGTGAAAATCAGGGTCCTGAGCATAGGTTTTTCCACCTACTACCAGCAACAAGGATAGTAAGATGATGACAGTATTCTTTTTCATTAGAAATTGGCTATTTATGGTTAATGTGTTTTCGGCTATTTAAAAAGAAGCGGTGCAAACTGGTAAAGACCTCTTCTCCAGCTTTGCCATTCGTGTGCTGTTTTGGGCGATACATAGAAATGGGTATTCATTCCGGCTTCTTTCAGCTTTTGGGTGTTTTCTGCAGGATCGCCCCAGGGGCCTCTTCTGGGATTCTCGAGTTCGCGACTGCCGTAGCTGATAAAAACCAGCTTTACTTTTTCCTTAAAGGCAGGCGATTTATCAACATCCTCCATGCTAATGCTTCCTCCGCTGAACATCCCAACATGCGAAAACATTTCGGGATGCGCCAGGGTGATTACACGGGTTTGCATGCCGCCCATCGATAATCCGGCCATGGCACGGTGTTGTGGGTCTGCCAGGGTACGATATTCAGCATCAATCATGGGAATAATATCTTTCAGTAACGTGTTCATAAAACCATCGGCCCAGCCTTCGGGAGGCCATGGTCCTGCAGGACGTTCACCCTGACGTGGACGGGCCTGTTCCGGCATTCTCCAGGTACCATTATCCATAACAATTATGAAAGGTAAGGATTTTCCTTCAGCAATAAGGTTATCCATAATCAGGTTGGCGTGCCCCTGACAACTCCAGCCGGTTTCGTCTTCTCCACCGCCATGTTGCAGGTACAGCACAGGATAACGCTTTTGCAGGTCCTGGTCATATCCCGGAGGGGTATAAATAAAACAACGGCGCATACTGTTATTGACTTTCGAAAAATAGGTGTGTTCCCGAACCTGGCCATGCGGTAAGTTTTTCAATGCATAAAAATCCTGATCGGTAGCCGGGATCTCAATGCCGCTACCCCAGCGACTTGCGCCATAAAAGTACAGACTTCCCGGATCGGGTACCGAAGCACCGTCGATGTTGAGCTGATAGTAATGAAAACCCTCGTCCTGGGGGGCCGACTCGCCTGTCCATACGCCGTTTTCATCTTTAACCAAATCGTACTTCACAGCCCCAATGTCGAGCTGAACCTTCAGCGCTTCCGGAGCGGAAATCTGAACTCTTACCCTTCCTTCTGCATTTACCTGCGGGTATTCTTTCCCGGGTTGGTTCACCGATGAAGGTTTGTAGCCGTCTGAAACGGGCTGCTTATTCGGGTCACTTATGTTGCCGGCAGATTGCGCTATGGCCATACTGCAAATCAGCATCAATAAAAGGAGACAATTGGTTTTTTTCATGTGATTGTTGATTAGGGTGATATGGTTAATAATTAAACTTCTCTTTTAATGAGCCGGCCAACATGGCCGGCTCATGCTTCATTTCTAAAAAAACCGACTAACTATTTAATAAACCTGAATTTTATTCGGATAAAAGTTCGTTTACAGCACCCGACAGCAGCACCCAGGCAGCACCGGTATCAATTACACATTCGTTCTCGCCCCACAGGAATGGCCAGTCGTCCTTATTCTCCAGGAAATCGGGCTTAAGCAACAACAATCCCGGAACAATACCGCCGGCAATATAGCTGAAATCGGCCCTGTTGTTGCCATAGGCAATTTTCTTTGTTTTTGTTCCCACACTCAGCACAAACGAAAGGTTATGATAAGGATGACAACCCAGGATGTAGTTGATGCCCCTGAATACATTTTCTGTGCCCATTACATCGGGGAATAGCTTGTGAATATTATAGTTGGTGATGGCCCAATTTACGATCGGGGTATTTCCGGCCCAACCTCTTGATGAAATGGGTACGCCGTAAGGATTTTCTTTGATCAGGTTGTTGTTCAGTTCTTTATACTTAATTGCATAGTCTTTCAACTTGTTCTTAAATGCTTCATCCATATATGGGCAGGCCTGCAAGGCAATATTGATGCTTCTTTCGGTCGACTGTTCAAGTGCCGGCCAAATCAGTTCATTAAAGCGTTTTGCATATTGTTCCTCTTTGGTGGTGATGTAAAGCTGCAATGCTGACGGCATTTCCATATTGCCCATGAACCTTGCATAAAAGGTATCCTGTTGAATGGTCAGATTTTTCTGGTCGTCCCAGAGTCTTTTTGCTTCAGTAAGGCAATCATTTGCAAGTTGGTTGTTATAGCCTTTCAGGGCGCGGCTCGAGGCTGCCAGCGCAGCTATGGTCTGATAGTCAAGAAACGATGAACGGTTGGTGAAAACCCACCTGTCGTCGGGCGTCCCGCTTGACTGGCCATCGGATTCATAGGGCTTCAGATTGGGATTGTACGGAAGATTATCGGTTTC
>JAFGVG010000101.1 GCA_016938095.1 Bacteroidales bacterium | reverse complement strand
TCTGATTTATAACCTTTTTTATGCTTGTATTCATCCAGCATATCGTCGAGCTGTTTACGGATTCCTTTTCCATCTGATGGTTCAAGACCTTCAGCTTTTTCCATAACCACATCGGCATACATCATAATCAGACGACGGTAGGAATCCCATACAAAACGCGGATTATTGGTTTTCTTTATGAAACCGGGAATGGTTGCTGAACAGAGACCTATGTTCAATACCGTATCCATCATGCCGGGCATCGAACTGCGGGCACCGGAACGGCACGATACCAACAGTGCATTATCGGGATCGCCATATTTCATACCCATGGTTTCCTCAGTCTTTTTCATAGCTTCCCAAACTGCTGGCATCAGCTCAGCGGGAAGCTGATGATTGTTGGCATAGTATTCGGTACATACTTCTGTAGTAATGGTAAATCCTGCAGGCACCGGCAGGCCCAACAAACACATCTCGGCGAGGTTCGCCCCCTTACCACCCAGCAGATTCTTCATGTCTGCCTTACCTTCGGCTTTTTTAGCCCCAAATGTGTAAACGCGTTTAATGTTCGACATTTTTATTAATTATTTAGTTTTCAATATGTTAAAAATAACTGGTTAAATTTAAAAAGCACAAACTTAATAAAAAAATGGCCTGCAAGGGCAGAATACCCGAATTTTCTGTTCGGGTAGACATCATTTTTGGTTTCTGTACGATAGCGGACAAGCGTTGACCGATTACGTACATTTTTACACTTTTCCTATATGCTGAATTCGTAACGTAACTAACAGATATGCAATGTTTAACATTATTTGGCATATATAATGATAAAAGGATATTAAAATCGTAATAACCTAATTAAAATTTAAAAAAATGAAAACACTGCATAGTCTGGCCGCTTTTGCCCTTCTGCTGTTCGGAACGGCATTCATTTCAAATGTTTCGGGTGCGAACTCGCCAGGGTTCATAGCTGAAAACGGAACACGCGTATCTTATATAACCGTATCCTCCGCCGGCGATACGGTAATTGTTGAAAACCATGTCAAATCAATTGAGGAAATTGTGCTGCTGGCTGAGCCTGTTGAGGATACTGATCTGATCACTTACCTGGCAGATAATATCCATTATCCAAAATCTGTCCTTGAAAGCGGTAATGAAGGGTACGTAAAGGTGTTTTTTACCATTGAGGAAAGTGGAAGACTGTCAAACCTGCTTGTCCTTGAAGGTAGCAACCAAGAACTGGCAGGCGAAGTGGTTAAAACACTCCGAAAAACCAAAATCCAGCCTGTAATTCAAAACGGACAACCCGTGCGGATGAACATGATATTGCCTGTATCCTTTGAAATAAAGGAATGATTGTACCATCATGCAACAGACAAACCAGGTGAAATTATTTCAGCCTGGTTTTTTTGTGTTCGTTATCGGACATCTGTTGCACGGATTGTGTCAATTAAGGGTTGAATCAGAAGCCGGTAAATCTAATTAAATAACAGATATATAGGTAAATATCCAGTTTGGCACATTGCTTGATCATCTCTATTCAGTAACCAAAAACGCGCCGAAATGAAAACTTTATTGCTCAAATTATCCGCACTTTCGACAGTACTACTTGTTTTATCACTGTCGTTTGCTGCTGCACAAGCCAATGTTGAAAAGGACCCGAAAGCTGATGTGCTAAAGAATTACGATGTTTATCCTATGGCTGAGAATGGTTTGGATCTTACTTCCACACTCAGCGAACTTATTACTTACCCCCAGGATGCCGTTGAAAACGGTCTCGAAGGAGTTGTAAAGGTTATGTGTATGGTTGAAAAGGATGGCAGTGTTTCATCCGTAGTTATTGTTGAAGATATCGGATGTAATTGTGCCGACCAGGTTTGCAAGGCACTCCGGAGTGTTAAGCTGAAACCTGCCACCCACAATGGTGAACCAAGGCGATGTCCCATGCTTGTGCAGGTCAGGTTTGACCTTGAATAGTGGAATTGTATCCTTTTCTGGGTAAAAATCCGGTCAGCTGCTAATTTGCAGTGACCGGATTTTGCTTTTATCGCTTTTTACGGTTGGAACGCGGATGGAACCTCAGTATGGCATCCCTCAGGTATTCACGGTTCAAATGTGTGTATATCTCTGTTGTCAGAATCGACTCATGTCCCAGCATTTCCTGAACGGCCCGCAGATCGGCTCCTCCTTCGACAAGATGTGTGGCAAATGAATGGCGGAAAGTATGGGGGCTTATGGATTTACGGATGCCTGCTTTCAATGCCAAATCCTTTGTTATGGTAAAGATCATATTGCGAGTGAGTTTGTTCCCACGCCGATTCAGAAATACAATGTTTTCTGCTCCCTTAACAGGCTTTAACTGGCACCTGTAATGCGACAGGTAGGTTTCTATTTCGTGGATGGCCTTGTTGCTTACCGGAACCAGTCTTTCTTTGCTTCCCTTGCCGGTAACCTTGATAAAGCCTTCAGCAAAATGCAGGTTGGTTAATCTTAAGTCGATCAACTCCGAAACCCTTAGCCCGCAGCTGTAAAGGGTTTCAATAATGGCCTTGTTTCGATGCCCTTCGTGCTGACTTAAGTCTATGGCTGCTATCAGGCGGTCGATTTCATCCACACTCAGCACTACCGGTAACTTTCGTCCTGGTTTCGGTGTTTCCAGTAGTTCGGCAGGATCCGAAGATATCTTTTCTTCCATTAACAGGTACCTGAAAAACGATTTTATACCGGAAACGAGCCTGGCCTGACTGCGGGGGCTAATACCTGTCTCCCCTGCACAGATCAGAAAATCATTTAGTTGTTGCGGATTAATTTCTTCGGGCTTTATTTCAATAGCTGCGCATTCGAAATAGGTTTTTAATTTTTCCAGGTCGCTTAAATAAGCGATAACCGAGTTTTCCGATAATGATTTCTCTATTTTGAGAAATGCTTTATATCCTGATAAATAGCTTGACCAATCCAATTGTTTTGGCTAATTTTAGGGTGAATATAGTTTTTCTGAAGTTAATTCATACTTTTGCACCGCTTTTTATTTAATTGTTGTTTATGTACAAGAAAACCAAGATAGTTGCTACCATTTCCGATTTGCGATGCGATAAGGAGTTTATCAGGCAATTGTATGAAAAAGGAATGAACGTGGTCAGACTCAATACAGCGCATCAGTCCGCTGAAGATACCATAAAAGTGATCAACAATGTCAGGTCTGTATCAGAAAAGATACCGTTGATGCTTGACACAAAGGGGCCTGAAATTCGCACCACACCATCGGATTACAAAGTTGCCCTTAAAAAGGGCGACCATATAAAAATAAAAGGAGACCCAACGTTAAGCTCAACACCTGAATGTATATATGTGAACTATGCCCATTTTGTGGCAGAAATGACTCCGGGGAAAAAAATTCTGATCGATGATGGTGAACTGGAGTTTATTGTTGTGGAGAAATCTGCTGACGCACTTATCTGCATTGCCACCAATGATGGTAACGTTAAAGGCAAAAAGAGTGTTAACGTTCCGGGGGTTAAGTTCAACCTGCCTTCGCTCAACCAGAAGGATATTACCTATATTCAGCTGGCCATGGATAATGACATCGATTTTATAGCACATTCTTTTGTCCGTAATAAGGAGGATGTGATGGCCATACAGCAAATCCTCGATAACCAGAAATCGCGTATAAAAATCATTGCCAAAATTGAAAACCAGGAGGGGGTTGACAACCTCGATGAGATATTACCGCATGTTTATGGTGTAATGGTGGCCCGTGGTGATCTGGCAATTGAAATTCCGTACGAAAAAATCCCTGGTATTCAGAAAATGATCATCAACAAATGCATCGATTCGCGAAAACCGGTAATTGTTGCCAC
>JAFGVG010000010.1 GCA_016938095.1 Bacteroidales bacterium | reverse complement strand
TTCCTCGGCCCAGTTTTCCATAATCTGCGAGGGAAGTTCAACAAAATCGCGGTATACGTTGGTACCCGACAAACTCAAATAGGTCACATTGCTGAAGATGCTGTGCAGCCCATGCCCGAACTCATGCAAAAATGTCCGTACCTCGTCATAGGTCAGCAATGACGGTTTATCTGTTGTGGGTTTGGTAAAATTCATCACCAGCGAAACATGGGGGCGCACATCAGTATCGCCCAGCCTGTGCTGCTCAAGGTAATTTGTCATCCATGCGCCACCCTGTTTGCTTTCGCGCGGAAAATAATCGACATACAGCAGTGCCAGCAACGAGCCGTCGGCATCTTTCACCCTGAAGGATTTTACATCGGGGTGGTAAACCGGAATGGTGGTGTCGGCCTCAAAAGAAATGCTGTATAGCCTGTTGGCCAGTCCGAATATACCTGCCTCCACCTTTTCGAGCTGAAAATAAGGCTTGGTCATTTCATCGGTAATGGAGAATTTTTCGTTCCGGAGCTTTTCGGCATAATAAGCCCAGTCCCATCGCTGAATATCAAAATCAGCACCTTGTTTCCGGGCAAATGCCTGCACTTCGGCGTATTCCTTTTCAGCTGCCGGTTTGGATTTAGCCAGCAGGTCGGCTAAAAAGGCATTCACCTTTTCAGGCGATTTGGCCATCCGCTCTTCCAGCACATATTCGGCATAGGATTGATACCCCAGCAATTTTGCCAGCTTCAGCCGGTTGTTGACGATTTTACGGATCACTTCCTGGTTATCCAGTGTATCCGACTTGAAACAACGTGAACTGTAAGCCCTGAACATTTGTTCGCGAAGCGCCCGATTATCGGCATACTTCAGGAAAGGAACATAACTGGGCGCCTTCAAGGTAAACAGCCAGCCGTCGAGATTCCTGGCCTTGGCTTCGAGTGCAGCAGCTTCCCTGACAAATCCGGGCAGTCCGGCCAGCTCTTCCTCACGCGTCAGGTGTAACTGGAAGGCATTGGTTTCGGCCAGCAGATGTTCTTCGAAGGTAAGCGACAGGGTGGAGAGTTCGGTGGTGATCCGGCGGTATTCCTCCTTGTCGGTTTTACTCAGGTTGGCGCCATTGCGCACAAACGATTTATAGGTGTCTTCGAGCAGTTTCGATTGTTCGGTATTCAGGTTCAGACTATCGTGATGGTTATATACCTGCTTCACCCGTTCAAATAACTGTTCATTCAGGGTGATGTCGTTGTAATAAGCTGTTAGCACCGGCGATATCTCCTGCGCTATCTGCTGAATCTCCTTGCTGGTAGCAGCCGAATTGATGTTGAAGAAAACCTGTTCGATTCTTTTAAGCTTGTAATTGAGCCTTTCGAGTGCCTCGATGGTATTGGCGAAATCGGGCTCAGTTGTTGTGTTCACAATGGCTTCGAGACCTTTGCGAGCCTCGGCGATGGCCGCTTCAAATGCCGGCTTGTAGTGTTGCGTTTGTATGCGGTCGAATGGAACCGACTGCAGCGGTGTGTTAAATTCAATCATAAGCGGATTTTCGGTTTTAATGTTGTTTTGAGCGCACGAAAATAGACATATCGCAGGAATAATCAGAAAAGAAAAACTGGTTTTCATGGTTACAAATATTTAGGGTTGCAAGTTAAGCTTAGGCGTGGAAAATAAACACCTTGCAGGCGAAAATGTTGTCATGATTTTTGTCAATATTGCAGGTAATAACCAGCCTCATGATACATTTTTGTTATATTTACCAAAACCGAATCGGCAATGGATAAAACCATACTTCTGGGACACGGCAGTGGCGGGGTAATGACAGGTGACCTCATCAGCAATGTTTTTGTCAGGCATTTCAACAATCCCCTGTTGCGTGCAATGGGCGATTCGGCCCTGACAGATGCCGGAGGTTCCCTGATTGCTTTTACCACCGATTCCTTTGTGGTTGACCCGGTTTTTTTCCCGGGCGGCGACATTGGCAGGCTTGCGGTTTGCGGAACCGTAAACGACCTGGCAGTTGCAGGTGCCCGGCCCATGTACCTGAGTTCGGCTTTCATCATTGAGGAAGGATTTTCCATGGCCGACCTGGAAAAGATTGTGATGTCCATGGCAGATGAAGCCCGGAAGGCAGGTGTTGAAATTGTCACCGGCGACACCAAGGTGGTGAAAAAGGGGCAATGCGACAAGGTGTTTATCAATACGGCCGGTATCGGAACCGTTGAAAAAAAATATGCCGGCATATCTTCGGGAGCAAATATTGGTCCGGGTGACGAATTGATTGTTAACGGTTTTCTGGGCGATCATGAAATTGCCATTTTGGCGGCACGTGAAAACCTGCAATTTGAAACACCTGTGGTTTCTGACGTGGCCCCGTTGAACAGTCTGATCAGTCAGGTACTCGAAGCCGGCGCAGAGGTGCGGTTTATGCGCGATATCACCCGGGGAGGCATTGCCACCATACTGGCAGAAATTGCGGCTCAGGTGCATAATGGACTGCTGATTGATGAACAGGCCTTGCCGGTGCGCGAACAGGTAGCCGGTATCTGTGAGGTTTACGGTTTCAACCCGTTATACCTG
>JAFGVG010000009.1 GCA_016938095.1 Bacteroidales bacterium | reverse complement strand
GAATTTGATCATTGGTTTATCATATTGGATTCATTTGATTAATACTTTACAAAGACAAAAAGTAACCCTGTGTCTTTTCACTTTTTTAAAAAAACCTGGTATTTATTTGACCCCCTGATGGCTTTTTCCCCTGTCCCTTGTTCAGGTAACTTTATTATTGTTATTTTTGATCAGGTTTGGTTTTAATTTCCACATGATACAAAAGTACCGCCATACAATAGTTATTGCACTCGTTCTAACGTTACAGTGTTCACTGCGTGCCCAGCACTTCAATTATGAATTTGAATACCTTGGCTTTTTTGATAACCGGGAGTATTTTAACCCTCTTGTAAACGACCAGACAATGGCTGGTTCGCGTGTTTCTGCTGCCGCCGGCTATGCCTTCGATGAAAACAACCGGATGATGGCCGGTGCAAGCTACCTTTACGAATTCGGCAGCAAAGGCGAATGGATAGCACCTGATGTAATTGCCTACTACCAGGGAAATCGTAAGCACCTGGGAATCATTATAGGAGCCTTCCCACGCACCGGTAAAATTGAACTTCCGCTGACACTTTTCACAGATACCTTTGCCTATTACAGGCCCATAACTGAGGGGATTCTGCTGCAATTCAGCAAACCAAATTTTAGCCATAACCTCTGGATCGATTGGACAGGAAGACAATCATACGAAAAACAGGAATCGTTTCTGTTAGGGTTCTCGGGCAAATACCAGCATGGCATATTCATATGGCAGCATCATTTTATCATGACCCACCTCGCTCATACAAAAAATACGAATGCCGGTGAGCATATACGCGACAATGCCGGATTCATACTTTTGCCAGGCCTTAATCTCACACAATATACCCGACTGGACTCGCTTACCCTGTCAGCCGGTTTGCTGGGCTCTTATGACCGTCTTAGAAATGTATACGACTTCCGTGTTCCATGGGGTTTTTACGCCGAAGCAGGTGCTGTTTTCAGGGGATTCGGACTGCAGGGTACCTTATACATGGGTGAAAGCCAGGTAATCACTTCAGGAGAAGGTTTCTACAAATCGGATCGCTACCTGCGGGCCGACGCATTCTATGGTGTGTCAAAACCTCACCTGCAAGCAAAAGTACAATGCTCGCTGCATGTTGTTCCGGGGGTGGTGGATGTATCCATGTCGCTGGTGATAAGGGCAAGCATTCAGGGCCTTTTCGGAAGTTACCAGCGCAATTGATCAAAATGCTTTTTATTTCTTACAAAATAATCAAATACAATACTACCGGAATAAATTTCGTTGAACCACCCTGTTCTCACTGTACCTTTCAATTGCTTTCTCATGCCTATCAGCACAGGCAACCTCCGCTGAAAGGCAAGGTGTGCCCTTATAACGGCCCAGAAAAAGCTGCCCGATCCTTTACTCAGGTATACAAGTGCAGAAAAACCATCGAGCACCATGCGCAGCAGAACAACCGGGATCAGCTGAAAAACAGGCAGATTTTTAAACAGCATAAAAAGACTGTTACGATAGTTCAGGTAAAGCTTTCGGGGTGTATTATTGGGCAAGGTGCCGCCCCCCACATGATAAACGCTTGAAGCTGGAACCACGGCTATGGTATACCCCACCCTGTGCATGCGCCAGCAAAGATCGATCTCCTCCATGTGAGCAAAAAATTCGCCATCGAGTCCGCCTGCTTTCCTGTATGCCTCGGCCCTTAAAAACATGCAGGCTCCCGATGCCCAAAATATGTTCCGGAAATCATTGTAATGTCCTTCGTCCTTTTCGATGGTGTCCAGTATTCGGCCGCGACAGAATGGATACCCGAAACGATCGATAAAACCACCGGAAGCACCTGCATACTCAAAATAATCCTTGCGGTCATAGGCCAGCAATTTAGGCATGCAGGCACCCAACTGCGGATTGTTTTCCATCGCCTGGTACAAAGGCTCCAGCCATCCCTGTGTAACTTCCACATCGGAGTTCAGTAACAGGTAGTACTTAGCATTTATCTGTTCCAGTGCCAGTCGATAACCGCTGGCAAAACCGTGATTCTGGTCAAATTCAATAATCTTTACCGAAGGAAATGTTTCCCTGAGCATACTTACCGAATCGTCGGAAGAGCCATTATCTGCTACAATGATCTCGGTTCCCTCAAAAACAGAGTAACGGCATACCGATGGTAAAAACTGTTGCAGGTAATGCCTGCCGTTCCAGTTCAGTATGATAACAGCTATGTTGGTCATTCGGTAATCAGGTTGATGTTTTCGGGCCGGGTGTGCTTAAAACGCTTATGCGACCAAAGCCAGTATTGTGGTTCCCTTAGTATTTCAGCTTCCATCTCTTTTACACAGGCCAGCGTAACTTCATTTTCCCGGGTTTCTGCGGCATTGTCAAAGAGCTTTTTAAGGGTAACCTCGTAATAGCCTCTTTTCACTTTCTCAACATGCAGAAAAACCACCGCCATTCCCATTTTACGTGAAATCTTTTCTGCCCCTTCAAAAAAGGCTGTTTCGTGGTTAAGAAAGGTTGTCCAGAATCTGCTGTTCCGGGGCGGACGCTGATCTGCCAGAAACCATACCGCAAACAGCTTATTTTGTGACCTGCAGGTAACAGCCTCACGAAAAATATGCTCCATAGCAATCATTACTGTTCCATGGCGACTGCGCATGTATTTAGACAACCTATCGGCAACCTTGCTTTTCAGTGGGCGATATATCACCAGCAACCTGTGCCTCATTTTCAGCGGCAGGTTGATCAGCCATTCCCAATTGGTGTAATGCGAGGAAACCAATGCAAAATTACGGTTCTCTTTTGCCAGTTCTTCAAAAACTTCAGGATTGAGATATTTCATCCTTTTGTCGAGTTGATTAACCGATATATTGATACATCGCAACAACTCCAGCAAGAAATCACTGAAATGGCTGTAAAACAGGCTGGCCATATGCCTGATCTCAGCAGGGCTTTTATCCGGAAAGGCCGTTTGCATATTGGAAAAAACCGTTTTTTTGCGGTAACCGGCAATATAAAATACAATCAGGTAAAGAAAATCGGAAATAAGGTACATCACGCGGAATGGCAGTATAGAAAACAACCAGACCACAGAAAATACCAGATAGTACAACAAATTAGCCATACTGAAATGTGATTCGTATTAGGATTTCATCAACCGGGCAACCTCATGCAAGAACTCGTTGAACATATTTCCACCTGAAGCCACAACTTCTCTACCGAATAAAAAATCACTGCCCCCGTTGAAGTCTGTAACCCTTCCTCCTGCCTGCATAACAATAAGCGAACCTGCAGCCACATCCCAGGGACTCAGGTTATATTCATAAAAACCATCGTATCGTCCGCAAGCCACATAAGCCAGGTCAGTTGCCGCTGAACCCAATCTTCTGACGCCATGTGTGTTGGTGAAAAAATAGTCGATTGATTGCATAAAACCTGCAATACGGTCGAAATTCTGATAGGGGAAACCTGTTGCGATCAGGGCATCTTTCAATGCCGCTGTAGATGAAACCACAATGGGATTTCCATTCAGGTAAGCTTTGCTCCCTTTCCAGGCATAAAAAGCCTCCTGAAGCCATATTTCATAAATCACACCCACAACGGGAACGTTGTCTTCGACCAGCGCAATACTGACAGCCACCGGGGGAGCGCCATGAATAAAATTGGTGGTACCATCAAGCGGGTCAATAATCCAGTTAAAATGCTCACCCCTTTCCTGCGAAGTCCCTTCTTCTGCAATAAATCCGGCATCTTTCACCAGGTCCTTCAGCTTGTTAATGATGAAAATCTCGGTGGCTTTGTCCACTTCGGTAACAAAATTATGCAAGCCTTTAACCTCTACAGCTTGTAAAGGAACGCTACGGAGTTTTCCATAAATCGATTGCCCTGCTTCCCGGGCAATATCCACCACTTTTTCGCAAATAGCCTTATAATCCATATAAATACCTTTTAATTTGCCTTTATTAGCAGCTTTTTATAATAATTGTACAATTCCTCCTGCGACCTTAGTTTCTCTTTCCCTTTGGAGGAAACATACTGATTATCCTGAACAGCGTTAATGATGCGCGCTTTAACATTATCTTTAAGTTGCAAATCAATCATATGCCTTATTTCGCGCTGAACATCCTTGTCGAAAATCGGGCAGGCCACCTCCACGCGGCGGTCGAGGTTCCTGGTCATCCAGTCGGCCGAGGTAATATAATACAGTTCATCTCCGCCATTGCAGAAGATGAGCACACGCGAGTGCTCGAGGTATTTATCGACTATACTAACAGCTTTCACGCGTTCACTCAGACCCGGTACTCCGGGCATAAGCGAACAAATACCCCTGACAATCATGGTGATCTTTACCCCTGCTTCGTTTGCCTGGTAAAGCTTGTAAATGATCTCATTATCAACCAGACTGTTAAGCTTAAGAATAATGTAAGCCTCCTTTCCGGCCTTTGCATTTTTTATTTCCCTTTCGATCAGCTGGTACATTTTTCGCCGCATGTATAAGGGCGATTTTATAAGGTGCCGGTAGGTATAATTTTTATAGGAATGTTCAAAAAAATCAAATATCCGCTTTACATCGGCCGTAATCCTTGGATCGGCTGTAAACAGGAAAAGATCGGAATACACCCGGGCATTGCCCTCGTGGAAGTTGCCGGTGCTCACACACGAATAGTTCACCAGCTTGTGACCTTCTTTTCGGACAATGTTAAGCAATTTGGCATGGATTTTTAGTCCCTGGAAACCAAAGATGACCCTGGCGCCGACTTCCTCGAGTTTTCGTGACCAGTAAATATTAGCCTCCTCGTCAAACCGGGCCTGAAGCTCAATGATCACTACAACCCTTTTACCATTCCGTGCTGCATTGATCAGGGCATTGATCACCCTGGAATTTTTGGCAACCCGGTAAACGGTAAGGTATATTTCGGTCACACGCGGGTCAATGGAAGCTTCCTGCAAAAGCCTCACAAAAACATTGAAATCCTGGTAGGGCACATGCAGCATGAAATCCTTCAAAGCCATGGCCTCCAATATACTCTTATGTGCACTTATCATCGGATGTGGCAACGGCCGGTATCTGTCATAAACAAGTTCCGGTCCTCCAACATTGGGAAAACTCATAAAGTCCTTGAAATTGTGGTACCTGCCACCCGGGATAAGGTTATTATCCTCATCGAGGTTCAGTTTTTCAACCAGCAATTCAAGCAGGTCGCGCGACAATGCGTTGTCGAATACAAAGCGCACCGGCTGCCCCGTTTTACGACTGTTCAGCCCTTTTGAAATAACTTCGAGAAAACTTTTTGAGATATCATTATCCATGTCGAGTTCGGCATCGCGGGTAAGTTTGATAATCCACGATTCAAAGTGGTCAAACTTCAGCAGGGCAAAAACATCTTCGAGGGAAAACCTGATTACATCTTCGAGCAATATGATGAACTTCTTGTCGTTTTCCGATGGCAGCGCAATAAAGCGGGGCAGCACACCGGTGGGTATCTCAATTAGGGCTACATCATTTGACACACCGGGTTCACTGCTTTCGAGCTTTACCATAAGGTAAATCGACTTGTCCTTAAGGTAGGGAAATGTATCAACATTGCTCAGCAGAATGGGTGTCAGTATCGGAAAAACATTTTCATCAAAGTAATCTTTCACAAACTCAGCCTGAATGGGATTTAGCTCAAGTTCGTTTATTATATGAATGCCCTTGCGCTCGAGCTCACCCAAAATATGGTGAAAGGTATATTCAAACTTGTTCTGAAGCTGAAGTACCTTCTTTTGGATCATGCCCATCAGCTTCTTCGGCTTTTCGCCCTCAACCTTTTTTCGCCCTTCCTGGTAGTCGATCATTCGTTTGATGGTAGCCACCCTCACTTTAAAGAACTCATCGAGGTTATTGGAAAAGATACCCAGAAATTTTATCCTTTCCACCAGGGGCACATTTGGATCCTGGGCCTCCTGGAGCACCCGCTCATTAAAAGAAAGCCAGCTGACTTCGCGGTGTATCAGTTTCGGTTGTCTTTTCATAGACCTGTTAGTGAAGGTAGTATGTTGACGGTACTATTCGTCTTTTTCGGGAAAGTTAAAAAGATGCTTATCCAGGTTTTTCCTGTCGATTTCTTTCCAAGATGAAGCGTTGAAGGCAAGCGTTACCGAACCCGCTGTGGGTATGTTGCTTACCGGCGCCTTCAGAAAATGATTGACCAGATCGGTAAAATCGGGATTGTGGCCGCAAATCATAACCGACTGCAGATTATCATCTGATTTCTTGATCATATCCAGCATTTTCTCTACAGATGACTCGTACAATACGTTGCTGATTTCGAGTTCCGACAAAGGATACCCCAGTACCCTGGCAAAAATCACAGCAGTATGTAAAGCACGATTGGCGGGGCTGGTAATTATTTTTTGCGGCACCTGCTGACTCAGCTTGAGCCTTCGCGACATTTCATAGGCATTCCGGATTCCCTTTGCCTTAAGGGTTCTGTCGATATCGGCCGTACCGTTGTAGTCCCACGACGACTTTGCATGACGCACTACATGTAGCACTTTCATTTGCTTCATTTACGTTCCATTTGTAACGGGTACAAATGTAATGCATTTTGTTATTCCGGGCTCAACATTTTTAAGCCTGCACGGTTACAGCAAATGACTGGCCAGTTCGGCCAGGTAGCTGCGCTCACCTTTCACCAGGTTCACATGGGCAAACAAATCCTGTCCCATCATTTTATCGGTTAAATAACTTAACCCGTTCGATTTTTCATCGAGGTAGGGCGAGTCGATCTGCTCAATGTCACCCGTGAATACCATTTTGGTGCCCTCTCCTGCCCTGGTGATAATGGTTTTTATTTCGTGCGGCGTCAGGTTCTGAGCTTCGTCAACAATAAAAAATATGCGCGAAAGGCTGCGCCCGCGAATATAAGCCAGCGGCGTAATAATCAGCTTTTCGGTCTTCAGCATCTCCTCAATCTTCTGAAACTCCTTGCTGGTTTGTGCAAATTTGTTTTTGATCACATCGAGGTTGTCAAAAAGCGGAAGCATATAAGGACCTATTTTCTCCTTAATATCGCCCGGTAAAAAGCCGATATCCCTGTTGGCAAGCGGCACAATGGGTCGCGCCAAAAAGATCTGAGTATACTCCTGCCGTTGATGCAAAGCAGCTGCAAGTGCCAGCAAGGTTTTACCCGTTCCTGCCTTTCCGGTAAGGGTTACCAGCAGAACTTCGGGTCGAAGCAACGCGTCCAGTGCAAAAGTCTGCTCTGCATTCCGGGGTTCAATGCCATAAGTTTTCTGCTTCAACACACGGTTGATCATCCCCGATTTCGGATTATAATGCGCCAGTGCGCTGGAAGTATTCCCCTTGAAAATAAAGTACTGATTGGGAGCTGGTTTAACAGGGAGCTTAAAATCCTCGGCCGGTATACCTTCGTTGTTCTCATACATTTTCATGATCAACTGATCATCGAGGTTCTCAATGCTGCTGACGCTTTTATAGATTTCATCGATGTTTCTTACCTTATCGTTCTCATAGTCAGCAGCCATAATCCCTATCGACTTGGCTTTCATCCGCAGGTTAATATCCTTGCTGATCAGCACTACATTTTTGTCGGGATTATTCCTGGAAAGATGTTCTGCAATGGCCAGAATCCGGTGATCGGGTGTGCTTTCGGGAAACGAAGCCTGCATAGCAGGTGAAAATGGCTTTCCGGTTTCAATGCTTAACTTGCCCAACCCTTTTCCTAGAGGCACACCACCGTTAAACAGGTTGTCGCCCGACAACTTGTCGAGTTCACGGGTAAATTCCCTTGCATGGAAGTTGATAATATCGTTGCCCTTTTTAAAACGGTCCAGTTCTTCAAGTACAGTGATGGGAATAATCACATTGTTTTCCTGAAAATTGTAAATACACCTGTAATCGTGGAGTAACACATTGGTGTCGAGTACAAAAGTTTTTTTCTTCTTAAGCGCCATAAGTCAGCATATTTGGTTAGGTAAATGCAATGGTGGATTAAATAATCGATATTTGTGCTTAAAGGTTTGCAAACCAAGGTAGTATTGGCCTGTGGTCAAATGTTTTTTTTTGCTACTTTTGCGACCGCAAACTATCTTTTTTTACTCGTTTTTCAGGCAAGGTTTATTAATATTTATTAACACACCTGATGGACAACCTGAAAGCCATTAATTCACATTGCAATACCAACTTTGAAAAAAGGGTATGAACTATTCTCAAACCATCGCATATATTCTGAAACAACTTCCCATGTTCCAGCATGTGGGCAAAACAGCGTACCGTGAGGGGCTCGACAATACCCTGAAACTCGATACTTACTTTTGCCACCCACATTCTCATTTCAAAACCATTCATGTGGCCGGTACCAATGGTAAAGGATCGGTTTCACATATGCTTGCCTCTGTACTGCAGGAGGCTGGTTATAAAGTTGGCCTGTATACCTCGCCCCACCTGATTGATTTCAGGGAAAGAATCAAAATCAACGGCCAGATGATACCCAAAAAATTTGTTTCCGGTTTCATCGGTGAACATAAATCCTTTTTCGAAGGTTTTACGCCCTCGTTTTTTGAAATATCGGTTTACCTGGCATTTGAGTATTTCAGACAGGAGAAAGTTGACATTGCTGTTATTGAAGTTGGACTGGGCGGAAGACTCGATGCCACCAACATCATATCTCCCGTCCTGTCGGTCATCACCAATATTGGCATGGATCACACCGATCTGCTTGGCGACACCCTTGCCAAAATAGCAGCAGAAAAAGCAGGCATAATCAAAAACAACACACCGGTTGTGATTGGAGAAACACAGGCTGAAACAATACCTGTTTTCAGCAGGGTTGCACAAAAACGTAACGCCCCGATTACAATGGCTGATGCGATTTACAAAATAGACTACAGCCTGAAGTCCCTTGACGGATACCAGGTATTTAATGTGGCAAAGCATGGTGAAGTTCATTACGTAAACCTGAAGTGCGGGCTGCTGGGTCATTACCAGCGAAAGAATGCGGCAACCGTTTTGGCGGCCATCGAGGTACTGCAACAATTAGCGATACACATTACAGAAAAGGATATCTTTTCAGGCATCCGTAAAGTGATTGTCAACACAGGTCTTTCAGGGCGCTGGCAGATTACAGGACATAATCCTGCCACCATTTGCGACACAGCCCACAATGCCGATGGCATTAAAACAGTGATGCAGCAGGTGAATGAAACACCCTACAGGAAACTTCACCTGATACTCGGTTTTGTTAAGGATAAGAATGTTACTGATATTATGAAATTTCTACCACCCAAGGCTTCATACTATTTTACCCGGTTGTCGGTTCCACGCTCGCTCGGTGAAAATGAACTGGCCGGTCTGGCAAAGCAATGCAGTATCAACGGAAAGGCTTTTGCGGGAATCGAAGATGCCTATTCAGCCGCAAAGTCAGTTGCCGGTGAAGATGACCTTATCATGATTACGGGCAGCAATTTTCTGGTGGCTGATTTTCTTAACCTTTTAAAAAAACCAGGGAAAGCAGTTACCCGTTAAATGGAACTTCTTTCCTTTATGACCTACTAATACTTATGCAACACGATCGGAAAATTCTCAAAGAAGCATGTGTCGAAGGATTTGTCCAGGCCCTCAGAGCGCAGGAACTGGGTGCGGAT
The DNA here is from genome assembly GCA_016938095.1 of Bacteroidales bacterium. Lineage (GTDB taxonomy): Bacteria > Bacteroidota > Bacteroidia > Bacteroidales > UBA10428 > UBA5072. Next base: position 1,122 of record JAFGVG010000009.1, on the reverse strand, counting down.
CGAATTGAATTATGCGAGAACCTGGCCCTGGGCGGCACAACACCTTCGCTGGGTACACTTATCGCTTGTAAAAAGCACCTTACTATTCCGGTGATAGCCATGATCAGACCCCGCGGCGGCAATTTTGTATACAATGCCATTGAACACGAGATCATGGCCGAAGATATAAGGGCATTCCGGGATGCAGGAGCCGACGGAATAGCCATTGGCCTGCTCAACAACCTGGGTGAGGTTGAAGTGGATCCATTAGGCAAATTGCTTAAGCATGCCGGCGAAATGGAAGTGACTTTTCACAAAGCCATTGATGTAAGTACCGACATCTTAAGGGAGACTGAACGGCTTTGTCAATCGGGCCTTGTAAAACGCATACTTAGTTCAGGTGGCGCCGATACTGCCATTGAAGGCGCTGAAATTTTACGCAAAATGATGGCGGTTGCCAAAGGAAAAATTTGCATCTTAGTGGCCGGAAAAGTAACTGACCAAAACCTCGAAGATATCAGGATGAGGGTACCTGCCAAAGAGTTCCACGGAAAGAAAATAGTGGGCTTACTCAACGGGTAAGGTACCTGGTAATGATTTGGCAACTATACAACCTGTGTGATTTTTATGAATAAGAAGAAAACTGCATTGCTGGCCGTCATAGTTTGTCTGATGGCCCTGGCCTTTATTCTCCTGAACCGGTTTCTGATTCCTAAATCCCTCGAACCCGGTAACTATAAAACAGCTTTAGTCGATTTCGGACCGGTGGCCATGTCGGTGCCGGCAACCGGTGTCATTAATCCCGAGAACGAAGTATTGCTGTTAAGCCCGGCTTCTGCCATCCTGTCGAGAATACATGTAGCACCCGGAAGCAGGGTTGCAAAAGGCGATATGCTGCTTTCGCTCGATTCCAAGGCTATTTTGCAGGAAATTGAAACACTGCAGGACCAGCTGAATATCATGGAAAATGATCTGCAAAAAAACAGGCTGAATGCGCGGAGTATAAGGGTAGACCTGGACTATAACGCCGAAGTTAAAAAACTGCGTATTTCATCGCTAAAAACAGAAATTGCCGATCAGGAACAACTCCTTAAAGTGGGCGGCATATCGCCCGCCATGCTTGAACAAACCAAACAGGAACTG
>JAFGVG010000100.1 GCA_016938095.1 Bacteroidales bacterium | reverse complement strand
ACCTGGGCAACAATGCCTTCCGGCACCAGCTTTTTGATGTCCTCTTCGGGATCCTGAAAGTAGCGGTCGCCTGAGCCCTGCTGCATGGCTTCGATAGAACCCATACCGCGATAGGATTTGTACTTACGGCCATTGTAAATTATGGTTTCTCCGGGTGATTCCTCAACACCGGCAAAAAGCGAGCCTGCCATAATGGAACTGGCGCCGGCAGCAATGGCCTTTACCATATCGCCTGAATAGCGGATACCTCCGTCGGCAATGATAGGTACACCGGTTCCTTTTAATGCAGAGGCAACGTTAAATATGGCCGAAAGTTGCGGAACACCTACGCCGGCAATGACACGGGTAGTGCAAATAGAACCCGGACCAATACCAACTTTAACACCGTCGGCACCGGCTTTCAGCAGATCGAGAGCAGCCTCGCCGGTGGCTATGTTACCGACAATAATATCGAGGTTGATATATCTTTTCCTGGCCATTTTCAGCGTTTCGATGACACCCTTTGAATGTCCATGCGCTGTATCAATCACCACTGCATCGACATCCGCGCGCACCAGGGCATCAATTCGTTCGGGTGCGTCGGCAGTAACGCCGACAGCGGCAGCAACCCTTAGCCTTCCCATTGTATCCTTGCAGGCATTGGGCCTGTCCTTTGCCTTGGTAATATCTTTATAGGTAATCAGCCCTATCAGCTTATAATGGTCATCCACCACGGGAAGTTTCTCTATTTTATAGTGCTGCAGAATGTCGGCGGCTTTTTCGAGGTCGGTTTCCTGACTTGTGGTAATCAGGCTTTCGCGTGTCATCACCTCGCTGATGGAACGGCTCATCTCCTGTTCAAACCTGAGATCGCGGTTGGTGACAATGCCCACCAGTTTGTGTTGCGGGTCGACTACCGGAATACCGCCAATTTTGTACTCCTTCATCAGGTGCTGGGCATCGCCGACAGTGGCATTGGGATGTATGGTAATGGGATCGTAAATCATTCCGTTTTCGGCACGTTTTACGATTTTCACCTGCTTGGCCTGTTCGTCAATGCTCATGTTTTTATGCACCACGCCTATCCCACCCTCGCGTGCCATGGCAATGGCAAGAATGGCTTCGGTAACCGTATCCATGGCAGCCGATACAACAGGCGTGTTCAACCTTATATTGCGCGTGAACTGCGTGGTAATATCCACATCGCGCGGAAGCACTTCTGAATAGGCGGGCACCAGCAATACGTCGTCAAACGTAAGGGCTTCAGGTAATATCTTATCAGAGAAGTTCTTCATGACGAGTATTATAAATTGTGCGAAATTACAAAAAAAGAAGTAATATTGAATGGTTTTTAAAATTTAGCAACCCTTTCAGGCAGCATCGCTTTTGTTAGTATTGATGCCACTTACCTATGGCAAGTGATTACCTCAAAATACTTCAGCAATACTGGGGATACCAGTCATTCCGGCCCCTTCAGGAGGAAATCATCCGTGCTGTTCTTGACGGACGCGACACACTGGGATTGATGCCAACCGGGGGCGGTAAATCGCTTACCTTCCAGGTTCCGGCCATGACCATGCCCGGAATATGCCTGGTGGTAACGCCGCTTATTGCCCTTATGAAAGACCAGGTTGAAAACCTCCGTAAACTTAAAATCAAAGCAGTGGCCGTACATTCGGGATGTACGCGCGAGGAGACAGAAGTGGCGCTCAACAATTGCCTTTACGGAGGGTATAAATTTCTTTACGTTTCGCCTGAGCGTCTCAGTACCGAGTTGTTTCGCCTGCGGTTTCGCGAAATGCCGGTAAACCTGATCACCGTTGACGAAGCACATTGCATATCGCAATGGGGATACGATTTCAGACCATCGTACTTAAAAATTGCCGAATTACGCCCCTTTCATCCCCAGGTACCGGTGCTGGCGCTGACTGCGACTGCCACCGGCGCTGTAATCGACGATATCCAGCAAAAGCTGCTGTTTCGGACGCCCAACCTGCTCAAAACAAGTTATCGCCGGCCCAATCTGATATACGCAGTCAGGCAGTCCGAAAACAAAGATCGGGATGTTATTGACATGGTCAAAAAGCTAAAAGGAAGCGGCATTGTTTATGTCCGCAGCCGGCGAAAAAGCATTGATCTGTCTCGCATGCTTTCACAGGAAGGAATTTCCGCGGCCTATTACAATGCAGGACTCGATCATCACACACGAAACCAGGTGCAACAAAACTGGACCGTGGGCAAAACCCGTGTTATTGTGGCCACCAACGCCTTTGGCATGGGAATCGACAAACCTGATGTAAGATTTGTCCTTCATGCCGACCTGCCCGACTCGCCCGAAGCCTATTTTCAGGAAGCCGGACGTGGAGGAAGAGACGGACTTAAATCGTTTGCCATTTTGCTGTCATCGCCTTCGGATACTGCATCCGTGAGCCAGCGTATACGCAATAACTTCCCCGATATAACCACCATCAAAAAAACATACTCGGCCCTGGGTAATTATCTTCAGCTGCCGGTGGGCAGCGGAAAAGGATTGTCATTCGATTTCGACATCAACGATTTTGCCCGTACTTACCGGTTGTCGGTTTTTACGGCTTATTCATCGCTGAAAATACTCGAGCACGAAGGTTATATTGAACTTACCGAAGAAATCAACAACCCTTCGCGGATAAAATTCATCCTCAACCGCGACGATCTTTACCGTTTCCAGGTGTCAAACTCGCGTTTCGATGCCTTTATCAAACTTTTACTGAGATCGTATACAGGCGTTTTTACCGAATACACCACTATCGACGAGATTATGCTGGCCAAAAGGGCCAATGTTGATCAGGAAGTGGTGCGGCAATATCTCACTAAGCTGGTTTCGCTGGGTGTAATCAGTTACCTGCCGCAAAAGCGTTCACCCATGGTGATATTCTGGGAAGAACGCCTGGACGAAAAATCGATTTACATCACACGCGAACATTACCAGACCCGGAAACTGCGTTATACCCAGCGGGCCAGCGCCATGCTTATGTACTCACTTTCGGCTGATAAATGCCGAAGTCAGGCATTACTCGAATACTTTGGCGAAACCGATTCGCCGCCATGCGGAGAATGTGATGTTTGCAGGGCCGGTAACGATAAAGCCATGTCGCCTGAAGCATTCAACAAAATGCGTGATGAGCTGCTTGCCCTTATTGCCCTGGAACCACAGTCGCTTGAAACCCTGCTTGAAAAAACCAATGGGAAACCGCAAAAAATGATCAACGTTATCCGGTGGTTACTCGATAACGACTTTGTTTGTTTTAACGAAGAACAGCAGTTAGTACTTGCCCACTAATGGCATTTTACGGCCCGGACCGAATGCCTTGGTGGATATGCGCAAAACAGGAGGTGTCTGATAGCGTTTGTATTCGTTAAGGTTAACAAGCCTGATAACCCTGTTCACCGTGGCGCTATCAAAACCCAGGTCACTAATCTCTTCGGCCGATTTGCGCATTTCGATATAGTTGTATAGTATCGGATCAAGTATATCATATACCGGTAACGAATCCGAATCTTTTTGGCCTGGCCGCAGCTCGGCCGAAGGCGGTTTTTCAATGGTGTTTGCGGGAATAATTTCGCGTGAAGCGTTTATATAGGCTGCCAGCCGGTATACATCGGTTTTGTAAATATCTCCCAATACCGAAAGTCCCCCGCACATGTCGCCGTACAACGTACCGTAACCAACTGCCGCTTCACTTTTATTGGAAGTGTTGAGTACCAAGTTGCCAAACTTATTCGACAGCGCCATCAGCAGGTTCCCCCTGATACGGGCCTGCAGATTTTCTTCGGTAACATCACTGCCGAGTCCCCTGAACAATTCGGCGAGCAAGGCTTCATATTGTCCGAATACCTCACGGATACCAGCCACATCGTAACGAATGCTCAGGTTCCTGGCGAGGGCTATGGCATCGGTAACCGAATGATCCGACGAATATTGCGAAGGCATGAGCAATACCCTCACATTGGTGGCCCCCAAGGCCCTAACCGCAAGCACAAGGGTGACAGCCGAATCAATGCCACCCGATAATCCCAGGATGGCTGAACGTAACCCCGATTTACTGAAATAATCGCGTATACCCATTACCAGGGCATCGTGAATTTGCGCGATGGTATTGTCGGGTGGCAGGGTATAACTGTCAGAACCAGCCCTTGCCATTTCGTCCGAATCAAATACCCCAAAATCCTCTTCGAACAACTTCATACGACAGACGATTCCGGTGGGATTCACCACCATGGATCCACCATCAAAAATCAGATCGGTGTGGGCGCCCACCTGGTTCGCGTAATATATGGGGACCTTGTACCGGGCGGCATTCTCGGTGAGTATGCCGGCTTTAATGACTCCCTGCATATGCGAAAATGGTGAGGCTGCAATATTAACCACCAGGTCGGGACATAAGGCAGAAATGCGGTCCATAGGACAAACCGAATAAAGTCTGTCCTTTCCATAACCGGTAAGTGTGGGTTGACTGTACCACAGGTCTTCACAAATGGTGATGGCTATGTTGAGGCCTTTGTAATTCACCAGGCTGAATTCGGTGTTCTGCTCAAAATACCGGTACTCGTCGAAAATATCGTACGTGGGCAGCAAGGTTTTGTGTATGACTTTCTGAATGGCGCCATTGGCCATAAAATAAGCCGAATTGAAAAGGTTTTTTCCGGTGGTTTTGGGGTTTACCGAAGGTCCTCCCACAATGGCAGCAATGCCATGACATTCGGCCGCAATCTGCTGCAACCTTATCTCACACTCCTGAACAAAGTACCTGTACTCGAGCAGATCGTGCGGAGGATATCCGCAAACTGCAAGCTCGGAAAAGACGACCAACGCAACCTTTTCCTGCCTGGCTTTACGGATTGACCTGATAATTTTTTCCGTGTTCTCGTCAAATGCCCCAATGGTGTAATTGAGCTGGGCAATAGCAATTTTCATGTGATGGGTTAAAAAAGAACGCCTACCCTGATGGTCAGGTAGTTCAATACAGCTTTATGATCGTCGTTGGAAAGCACATCTATAAAACCGTTATTAAATAAAATACCAGCCATCAGCGAGGTATTTCCCCCGATATTGTATTCCACACCACCGCCAAAGAAATAAGACATATTCAGCAGGTTGGTCTCCTTGGGCACATTGTCCTTGTTCAGACCATTGCCCGATGAGGAAGCCCTTGAGCCAATGTTGATCTGATGGGTAAGCCCCAAATGAGCAAAATAGGTGAAATACCCTATTTCGTTTGTTTTCAGTTTCAGACCCAGCGGAATGGTCATATAGCTCAGGTTATAGGTTACCGTAGTTGAAGCAGGCAATTCTACCGAGGTATCATCGCCGGTGGAAATTGAAACCGGCTGTTCGTACAATACGTTGCCACCCTGAACGCCGAGGTTCAACCCTGTTGTTAACCCATAGTTGGGATGAAAATAATACTCCACCGTTAAACCACCGGCGATTCCCGGACGGGTTCCGTCCTTGTCAATTTCATTGGTTTTGGGTGAAAGCCACGATGCCATTGGATCGAGGTTAACACCGAGACGCAAATCGGACTGTGCCATTAAAACTGCCGAACTTAACATCAACATCAACAAAACGCATTTTTTCATGGTAGCAATTTTAGGTTACTGTGCTGCAAATTTAAACAGTTCCTGCTTACAGAAAAACAATTATGCTTTTTTTTGGCTGTTGCCCGAAATGCAGTTATTTTTGGAGTCATGAAAAAAACAGTTCTACCTCGCTATATGATTTTGCTGACCGTAATGGTACTTACCCTGCTTTCAGCATGCCGCAAAGACCCTTTCAGGGCAGACATATCGAATATCCACACCCAAATACAAATCACCCGCTTCGAAGAAATGCTGTTCACTGCCGACCCTTCGGAGATAGAAGTGTATATTCCGCAATGGAAAGAGGAACTGGGTGTGTTTTTTTATCATTATTGCTACATTCTTAAACTGGGAAATCCCGATGATCCGGCATTTCCCGACCGCATGCGCGATTTTGTCACCCAGCGCCACCATTATCAGTTGTATACCCGCACCATGCAGGTTTTTCCCGATCTGAAGGAGTTGACGACAGAACTCAACAGCGCTTTCAGCTATTACCGGTATTATTTCCCCGATAAAGAAATACCGCAGATCATTACCTACCTCTCGGGCTTTAACCAGTCGGCCATTACCGACGACAGTCTGCTGGCCATAGGTCTCGACAAATACCTGGGAGCCGAAGAGCCCTTATACCGGCAAATTGGCATATACAGCTATCTCACCGTTAATATGCATCCGCTCAAAATAGCATCGGACGCCCTGTCGTTCTGGGCCGAAACGGAGTTCCCTTATAACGATTCGGTGAACAACCTCATTGCCAATATGATTTACAGGGGCCGGCTGTTGTATTTCACCAATGCCATGTTACCGCATCAGCCCGACTCGCTCAGGTGGGGTTTTACCGCTTCGGATCTCGCCTTTTTTTCATCCGCGGAGAAACACATGTGGGCTTACCTGGTTCAGGAGAAACTCCTATTTAACACCGACCGGTTTACCATCGACAAATTTGTACTCGAAGGGCCTTTTACCAAGGACTTTGGCCGGGGATCACCGGCGCGCGCCGCGGTTTGGATCGGCTACCGTATTGTCAGCAACTATATGAACCGTAACTCCGGCTTAACACTGGAACAGTTGATGGCAGAAACCGACTACCTGAAAATACTGAACCAGAGCGGATATAATCCTTAACCAACAAGTTGCATGAGATCTTTCCTTGTCATTTTCTGCCTGTGCTGGCATTTGCTGTCGCAGGCACAGTCTCCCGATTCGCTCTGGAAGCGCAGTGTACGGTATTACCAGGAGAAAAACTTCCATGGCATGATTGGTTGCATGGATACGATGCTGATATTGCAACCCGGTTTGCAGGAGGCTTATTTAAGCAGGGGGCTTGCACGTGTGAGCCTGGGCGATATGCAGCAGGGATGTGCCGACCTGCAGCAATCGGAAAACCATGAAAATAAAAACATGATCGGCTTCCTGTGCGACGCCGGTTTTCTGCGCGAACAGCTCATCAACCAGTTTTACAAAGACGAAACCCTGTATCCCGAACTCGGATACAGGCCCAGGTACACGGCTGTCGACACCCTGAGAGGATCGCTCAGGCCCGAAAGAACATGCTACGATGTTTACTTTTACGACCTGCGTGTTCAGATCATTCCAAAGGGAAAGAAAATTAAAGGGTCAAATACCGTTCATTTCATCGTAAAGGAACCCACCAGGCGTATTCAGGTCGATTTGTTCAACCAGTATAACATTCGGGAAATTACCTGGGAAGGGAAAGTCCTGCCCCATACCCGAAGGTACCAGGCCATTTTCATTGATTTTCCGGAGGAACTGAAGTCCGGCGAAAAACACAGTCTGACCATTGTCTATGACGGAAAACCCGATGAAGCGCCAAATCCACCCTGGGACGGTGGTTTTGTCTGGGAACACGATAAAGAAGGTAACCATTGGATAGGAGTGGCCTGTGAACACTTTGGCGCCAGCAGCTGGTGGCCAAACAAGGACCACATGTCGGAGAAACCCGACTCGATGCGTATTACCCTGGAAGTACCCAAAGGCTACCAGGCTATATCAAATGGCGACCTGGTACATTCGGCATCGGCCGGCAAAAAAAACGACAGCTTCACCTGGTTTGTCGATTACCCCATTAACAACTACAATGTTACTTTTTACGTTGGCAAATATGAAGCCTTCAGTGACACACTCATTCAGTTCAACGACACCCTCCGGCTCGAATACTACGTGCTGCCCCATAACCTCGAAATAGCCCGAAAGCACTTTCAACAAGCCCGGGAAGTTCTAACCTTTTACAACCAGGTTTTCGGGTTTTATCCCTTTGCCGATGACGGATTCGGACTGGTGGAATCGCCCTACGAAGGCATGGAACACCAGACCGCCATTGCGTATGGCAGTGGTTACATGCAAAACAATTCGGGCGAATACCGCAATCAGATCTACGATTATATTATTGTGCATGAAGCCGCCCATGAATGGTGGGGTAACTCAGTGACCGCCGAAGATATGGCCGATATGTGGATACACGAAGGCTTTGCCACCTATTCCGAATATCTTTTTATGGAGCACCGTTTTGGCCGGGAGGAATACCTGTATGAACTCAGCGACAAAAGCCAGTATATTTTTAATATATGGCCCATGGTGCAAAACCGCGGTGTAAACGAAAATACCTTTGCCAGCAACGATGTTTATAACAAGGGCGCCATGATGTTGCATTGCCTGCGGTGCACAATTAACAACGACTCCCTGTTTTTTGCCCTGATAAAGGGATTTTTTGCCGGGAACCGATATCAACCGGTGAATAGCAACGATTTTGTTGACTATGTCAATGCCTTTACAACGAAGAATTACACACCTTTTTTTAACAAATACCTGTACGACACAAAAATACCTGTGCTCGAATACTGGTTTGATCATCGCCACAACGACATGGTAATGCATTACCGGTGGACAGGCGTTGAAGAAGGCTTTTTCATGCCATTTGCCATTACCACCGATAGCCGCGCGACCTATAGGCTTGAAGGTAGCACCGATTGGAATGAGACCACCCTACCGCATGCTCTCTGGTTCAATTTTTTCAATATTTGGAGCGGTTACGAGGGCTGCCCCTGGAATGGATTTACCTATTATCATACGCTTAACAGCCCACAGCCGGTTATGGGTGATCTATGAAAGGCACAGGAATTGTAATCCTTTTTTTAAAAAATATTTGTTCAGGAAAATAAAATATTTACCTTTGCAATCCGAATTTGCAAGGAATTAATAAAAAGCAACACCATGAAAAGAACATACCAGCCGTCAAACAGAAAAAGACGCAACAAGCACGGTTTTCGCGAAAGAATGTCTACCGCTAACGGAAGAAAAGTATTGTCCAACCGTCGCGCCAAAGGCAGAAAACGTCTCACTGTTTCCGATGAGATAGCCAGTAAGTAAATTACCCTGAAACAACAATATGCATCCCGAAAGTCCATGGCTTTCGGGATTTTTTT
>JAFGVG010000099.1 GCA_016938095.1 Bacteroidales bacterium | reverse complement strand
GAAGCTGCGCATTGGCATACATACCGGCACTGTGGTGGCAGATGTTAGCGGAAAACGTAAGCCCCATTACGAGGTAAAAGGCGACACCGTCAACTTGGCCGCCCGTATACGACAGTTTTGTGACGACGGAAATATTTTGATCTCAGCCACGACTTACGAACTGGTAAAGGACCTTTTCATTTGTGAATATTTCAACAAAATGCCGGTGAAATACCAGGGTGAAATGCCCCTTTACACGGTTACCAGTATTAAGCCCGATTATTCTTTGCAGGGCAAAGGTATTATCCCCAACAAGAAATTCAGTATACGTTTCAACCTCATACAGTTTACCGACCTGCAGGAGTACATACTTGACAAGCTCGAAAAAGAACTTCCTGCCAATTTATACTACCATAATGTAAAGCATACAGTGGACGTTGTTACACAGGTAGAACTAATTGGCTTTGGCGAGGGCGTAACCGACGAGGAATTGCTGCTGCTCAAAACCGCAGCACTGTTCCACGATGCCGGCCACACCATATCATACGATAACCACGAGTATTTCAGTTGCCTGATTGCCAGGGAAATGCTCCCGGAATTTTTTTATACAACTACACAAATTGATACGATCTGCGATCTGATTATGGCCACCAAATTACCTCCCAAACCGGCCAATAAACTCGAACAGATCATGTGTGATGCCGACTTAGATTACCTGGGCAGAAGCGACATGATCCCCGTTTCGCAAACCCTGTACATGGAGTTGAAAGAGCGTTCAAAAATCAAGTCGAATAACGACTGGAACAACCTTCAGATGAAGTTTATCTCGGGCCACCAATATTTCACTGAAACAGCACGTAACCTGCGCGAGGTAAACAAGCAGATGCAGATCGAAAGGATCAGGAGCCTGGTAGTGGAAGGATAATGGTAAAAACCACATAGCATGGATGGAAAGTACCCCGGAATGCGGCTGACTTACTTCCTGCTGGCCGCAATACTGCTGATTTACGGCCTTATTATGGCCAAGCAGTTCCTATATCCCCTGGCCTTTGGCATTCTGCTGTCATACATGCTTTATCCCATTGTCAACTATCTCGAGAAAAAAGGCGTTCCCAGGATATTTTCCATTCTTCTGCCCTTATTGGGTTTTATGATACTTTTTGCGTTTCTCGCCATTTTCGTGCTCAAGCGCATCAATTTTTTCATGGACGAATTGCCATCGTTCAGGGAGAAAGCCGTGGGACATATTGAAAACCTGCAGGTTTATATCGAAAGTGAATTTGGCATACCTGCCGAAAGAATCAAAAACTTCCTGCTATCACGCTTATTCGATTTGGGAACACAGTCCGGCAATGTTTTTACCGCCACAACAGGTACCTTATTTGTTATATTAATGCAGCCGGTGTATATTTTCCTCTTTCTTTACTACCGTACTAAATTTGCTTATTTCTACCTGAAAATTGCAGGACGTCAAAACCGCCAGGTAGCCATACAGGTTCTGCGTGAAATTGCCACTGTAGTTACCCGCTACATGCTTGGCGTTACCACCGTGGTTATTATACTTTGCTTTTTCAATTCCATGGGACTATTGCTCATCGGTATCAAATACTCATTGCTACTGGGTGTTATTTCGGCCCTGTTCAGCTTTATTCCCTACTTCGGTAACTTCATAGGTGGTTCCATACCTTTTATTTTTGCGCTGCTCACCGAAGATTCAATGATATACCCCCTGCGCATTGCTGTATGGGTTTATATTGTGCATTTTACCGAAAACAATATTCTGTCGCCCAATATTGTCGGCAATAACATACGCATTAATCCCTTTGTAATAATACTGGGGCTCATTGGAGGTGCCATGATATGGGGTATTCCTGGCATGCTGGTCACCATACCCTTTTTGGCCATGCTTAACATAGTGCTGAAAAAACTGCCGGGTATGCAGCCTTACGCTTTTCTGCTGGGTACCCGGGGTACCAAACGGCACGAATTAACGGTGGAAAATATGAACCGATTCTTCAAAACCATCCGAACAAAATGGAGAAAGCGAATGTAAAAGACCGTTTAGGCGTTAATCGGTTTGAATGAAATTGAACTTAACCTCAAGGATCGATTCATAGTATTCACCCCTTTCCAGGATATCATCGTCCCCTTCCTCGTAATACCAGTTAATGGTAAGCTTATTGCCTTTTTTTAGAATATCCGAAAGCGCTCTGAGTATATGCAGTAAAGCTTTTGAGGATCCACTGTTGAAATATTCAAGTTCAATATCCATGGTAGTGGATTCCGGAGGTTGCTGGCAATAGTAATATACCCATTCAAATAACTCATCGTAGAACTTTGAGGCATCCTCCGGAATGGAACGTCCGCTGATCCGCATCCTGCCATCGGTATGAAAGGAAACTTCAGGTGTTTTTTTTGTACTCTCAATCAGCAGATTATCCATAAATTAATGCAATAGAAACAAATACTCCGGTAGCATAATAATACGCCCGTAAGCTGAAAATGTTACCCTGTGTTGGCAAAAACACACACTTATAACAAATTTATAACAATATTCTCAAAGTTACCGGGCCCTTTTGTCAAATTCATGATGCCAAAACCTTAAGGATTTTAAGGATGAAAATCCGGATTTATGCATCAGTCAAGTGACCCGAAAGGTACAACTGATTGTTCATAAGTATTTGGGACGGATTAAAATTGACCAATAGCAGGAATAAATTGACGAACTCGAAGAGATTTCAGTCCAGCTGATCAAACCGTGCCACCGGTGTAACATGCTGCGACGAAAAACTACCCTCCAGAAACTTGAAATAACCGGTTATGGCAATCATGGCTGCATTGTCGGTTGCATAACTTATTTCGGGGATATATACCTGCCAGTTCTTTTGTTTGCCAAGCTTATATACGGCATTCCGGAGGCCTGAATTAGCCGAAACACCTCCTGCAATGGCAATCTCGCTGATGCCAGTTTCCCTGGCGGCTTTCACCAGTTTCCGGGTGAGCGAATCAATTATCGCATGCTGCACCGAAGCACACAGGTCGGCTTTATGGTGTTCTGTAAAATGCTCATCCTCCCTTACCCTGTCCCTGAGAAAGTAGAGAAACGAAGTTTTTAATCCGCTGAAGCTGAAATCAAGACCTTTAAGGGCTGCCCTGGCAAAATTGTAAGCGTTGGGGTTACCTTCTGCAGCTAGCTTGTCAATTAATGGCCCACCGGGGTATGGCAGTCCCATTATTTTGGCACATTTATCGAATGCCTCACCGGCGGCATCATCAATGGTCTGGCCAATGATCTCCATTGAAAGGTGGTCTTTCATGATCACCAGTTGCGTATGCCCGCCCGAAACCAGCAGACAAAGGAATGGAAATTGCGGCATTGCTTTCTCCTCATCCTTACGCCGGAGAAATACCGAGAGAATGTGAGCCTGAAGATGATTTACATCGATAAGCGGGACATCCAGGGCAAGCGATAAACCCTTGGCAAATGATGATCCTACCAGTAAAGCGCCCATTAATCCGGGCCCCCGGGTATAGGCTATGGCATCAATGTCGCCGGGCTTTTTACCGGCTTCGTACAGGGCCGATTCTACAACAGGAATAATATTTTGTTGATGTGCACGTGATGCCAGTTCCGGAACAACTCCCCCAAACTCGCGATGAACCTGCTGGTTGGCAATTTTGTTAGCCAGCAGGAAACCGTCCTCTATAACCGCAGCCGATGTATCATCGCACGACGACTCTATTCCCAGTATTATCCCCTTCATTTACACCCTATATATTAGGCCGGTTTAAACTTTTTTTGCAATTTTGGCGTTGTGTAAGTATGCAAAGCCGCAAAATTATTAAAAAGATTGTACAATCAACCGTTATTCTCCTGTTGGTTGTTTTTGCCATTCCGGCAAGCGGCTTTCTTTTGCTCCAGAGCAGTAAAGTGCAAACCCGTGCGGTAAACACGGTCATGCAAAAAGTATCGGAACAATTTCAAACCGTTTTCACCATCGACAAAATCGATATGTCATTTTTCTACCGGGTGAGGCTATCGGGGGTTTACCTGCAGGATTTCGATGGTGATACTTTAATATATGCCGGAACCGTTACGGCCGGCATCCGGTATATCAATCCCTGGCGAAAAGAAGTCTCCCTGGGGAGCATCAACCTCAACAACGGATATCTTGCACTGGCTATCGACTCAGCCTCCAACCTTAACCTGGCCTATTTCATCGACCAGTTGAAAGGTGATGGAAAAAAACAGGACGGATGGAAAGTGAAATTCAACAATATCAAGGTAAGAAATACACGATTCAGTCTTAAAAACCATTTCTACGAGCCAAAAGAATACGGTATGAATTTCACCGACATCGAAGCCACGGACATCCGTGCCGATTTAAAGCGTTTCAAACCTTCTCCCGATAGTCTGTCCTTTGTTGTTGCGTCCCTCAGTCTGAAAGAAAAAAGCGGACTTATTATCCGTAATATGTCATGTGATTTCAGCCAGTTTAAAACCTTCCTGTCTTTTCGCAGTCTAAATATCGAAACAGCTAAATCACGAATCTCGGGTGATGAAATTACCATGCGGTTTCCCAACTATAAGGCGTTTAAAGCAGGGGCCTTCGGAAATTCCGTTGTCATGAATATCCAACTTAACCCTTCCACCATCGATATGGCCGAGATCGGGTATTTTGCACCTGTTTTCAAATCGTTTCATCAACGTGTGTCCGTTTCGGGATCGGTAAACGGACGTCTTAACAATGTTAAGGGAAAAAACCTGACCGTAGGTTTTGGCGATCAGTCGAAGCTCTCCGGCAATCTTCAGTTTAATGGTCTGCCGGCGATAAACGAGACCTTTATCCTGGCGGATATCCGTGAATTGTCGACCACAGCCGGCGATATCGAAAAAATGCTGACGGCCGCACCCCGTGCATTGAACCTGCCGGAGATAGTAAACAAACTGGGGCGCATTTCCTACACAGGAAATTTTACCGGCTTTGTCAACGATTTTGTAGCCTACGGGAAATTAAACACCAGCCTGGGCACCATTAACACCGACCTGTTATTCCGGCCTGATACCCTTAACATGCTTAGCTTCGACGGAAAAATAAAAGCACACGACTTTAACCTGGGTATGCTGTTGGATAGTCCCAAAAGCATTGGCAATATAAGCCTTACGGCAAGCATAAGTGGTGCCACCCTTGGCGGTAAATCCATTACAGCCTCACTCAAGGGCAACATTGAGCATGTCGGGTTCCGGCAATACGATTATACCAATATTTCCATTTCAGGCGATCTGAAACAAAAAACCTTCAATGGATCCATAAATGTGAAGGATCCGAATGTCGACCTTGAGTTTTTGGGTAAGGTAAACTTCACAGATTCCATTCCCTCTTTTGATTTCACCGCCAACATTACCGATGCCAATTTATATGCCCTGAATATCGACCGGTCCGATCCCGACTTCAGGGTATCGTGTTACCTGATCGCCAACGCACAGGGCAGGTCGCTTAACAGTCTCAACGGCGAAATCAAGGTTTTGAATTCTTTATTTGTAAAGAAGGACAAACAATTGCAGGTTTACGACCTAAGGCTGCTATCGGCCAGTGCCTCAGGTAATAATCACCTCAAGCTCAGATCTGATTTCCTGGATGCTGACCTCGATGGTGACTTCGAACTCACACGTTCGGGTGAAACATTGCGTAAATTCCTCCATGCTTATCTTCCGTCGATGATTGATTCCTCAACAGCTGTTGCCGCCCGGCTGAATAACACAATCGATTTCAAATCAACCATAAAAAATGCCGGGCCCTTGCTCGATTTTTTCATGCCCGGCTATGAGATTGCAGAGAACAGCACCCTGAATCTCAGCTTTGAACCTGAAAACCATCAGTTGAAGCTTTACCTTCAAACTGCCTACGCAAAAGCCGGAAGTTTGCTATGGAACAACCTCAACCTGGTAATGGAAGGCGGCCCTGACTTGCTGCAAATGGAAGCCGGCGGCAAAAGCATTGTGCTTGGCAACAGCATAGAACTCGAAAACTTCACCCTGTTTGCCAATGCAGGAACAGACACTGCCGGTGTGCATGTTCGCTGGAACAACTGGCAGGATCTGCAGTACAGAGGCGCCATCAATGCACTTGCCAAAGTATCAAGACCGAACGGAAGGGACAACCCCATTTGGGAGCTGAATTTCAGCCCTTCATCGTTTATCACCAACGATACATTATGGACAGTGCAGCCAGGAAAAATTACCATCGACAGCAATGCCATCAGTCTCAACAACATATCGGTGAAACACAACAACGACCTCTTTCTGATGGAAGGGCTGGTTTCGGAAAACCCGGAGGATGAACTTCACATCAATTTCAGCCACTTCAACCTGGGAAACCTCAATGGTGTATTGGTTGCCACAGGCTTTGAACTCGGTGGCATTCTCAACGGTAAAGCAACCCTGTCAAATCTATACAGCAGTCCGCTTTTTACCAGTCTCATGCAAATCGACAGCCTTGCCGTTAACAGGGAAATGCTGGGAAACACACAAATCAGTTCGGAATGGGACGACAAGCGCAAGGCATTGCTGGTGGATGCCTTTGCCCTGCGCGATAAACTAAAAACTTTTAACATCAGGGGCGAATACATACCTGCTGAACAAGGCCGGCTTTCGTTTAACCTCGAAATGGAAAAATTCCGTCTCAACGTTTTCAATCCTTATGTCAGGGGGATCTTCAGCGATCTGAGAGGAATAGCATCGGGGAAAGCTTCCCTGACCGGTACCATTGCCAAACCTGTTCTCAACGGCGAAATCAGCCTGCAGAAAACCTCATTACTGGTAAATTACCTGAAAACACGGTATAGTTTCAGTGATAACATACAGGTTGAAAATAACAATATTCTGTTCAGGGACATCAGCATTTACGACGCAGGCGGAAACACTGCCCTTCTTAACGGAGCCATCCGTAACAGGTACCTTAAAGATTTCAACTTTGACCTGACTATCCGTCCGCGGGAGTTCATGTGTCTGAATACGTCGGCAGCCGACAATAAGTTGTTTTACGGGACAGCCTATGCCACAGGTCTTGTTAAAATTACAGGGCAGCCCAAAAACATGGTGATGGATATTTCGGCCCGCACCGTTAAAAACACCAGGGTGAATATACCCCTCTCGAACACAGGTGAGCTGAACGAATATCCCTTTATAGCCGTTGACCACAGCAGGGAAGACGATTCAGATAAAACGGCCCTCACCTCCGATTACCAGGTAGACCTTTCGGGTTTGCAGATCAATATGGCCCTCGAGGTCACCCCCGAAGCCGAGGTGCAGATCATTTTCGATCCCAAGCTCGGGGACATCATCCGGGGAAGGGGAACCGGCAACCTCGACATGAAAATCAACACTTCCGGGAACTTCCTGATGTATGGCGATTATACCATTGAAGAAGGTAATTACCTGTTTACCCTACAGAACATCATTAACAAGCCGTTGACCATTGAGCCCGGGGGGCAGATCAGGTGGAACGGCGACCCGCTCGATGCCACCATAAACATAGTGGCCTATTACCGAACCAGGGCTTCGCTTAACGACCTGCTGGGCACTAAAGATCAGCCCAGGGTAGTGGTGGACGACCGCATTACCATGACAGGAAAACTGATGTCGCCCGATGTGAAGTACGACATACATCTTCCATATGCCGACGAGTCGATCCGTCTGCGCGTAAACGGACATATCGCCTCCAGTGATGAACTCAACAAACAGTTCATATCGTTGCTCACCCTGAACCGGTTTTACTTCGATGCTAACCGTTCCGTACAATCCGCAGGCACTTCCACCGCTTCGCCCTATTCTGGCGCAGCCGGTGTGAGCGCAAGTGAATTTTTGTCGAATCAGCTGAGCAACTGGCTTTCGCAGATTATCAGCGACGTGGATGTGGATTTCAATTATCGTTCCGACCGCGAGATGAAAAGCGATGAAGTGCAATTTGCCTTGTCGTACCAAATGTTCAACGACCGGCTGACCATCAACGGCAGCGTCGATTACGCCACCAATGCTGCTGCTGCAGCCCGGAAAGACCTTGTAGGTGAATTCGATATCGATTATACACTCACCTCCAACGGCAAGGTTAAGCTCAAAACATACAACCATGCCAACAACGACCTGCTATACGAGCACTCGCCCTACACCCAGGGCTTTGGCTTTACCTACAAGGAAGAATTTGACACATTTGGCGAATTACTGCGCCGGTATTTCAGATTCCTGGGGGGTAAAAAGCAGGAGAAACCACCCCAAGAGCCGGCACAGAAACCTTAAATACATGGTTAATAATTATCGCGAAAAAATAAAGTCCGGTATTCAGCGTTTATATAATTTTAGCAAAATTAAAATATTCCTGCTATGCTCCTTTTATTACAGAATGTACCCGCCAGTAGTCTGGACAGCCTTTCCGCAGCCATGGCCGCAAAAGACGCTCCTGTTTCGTATTTTGAACTGGCCGTTAAGGGTGGCTGGGTCATGATTCCCATTGCTATTTTATCGTTAATAGCCATATATGTTTTTATTGAAAGGTTTATGACCTTGCGCAATGCCGGGCGCATTGATCAGCATTTCATGAACCGCATAAAAGACTATATCCACGATGGAAAAGTAGATTCAGCGCTGGCCCTTTGCCAGTCAACCAGCAATCCCCTTGCCCGCATGATCGAAAAGGGTATCAGTCGCATTGGCAGACCGCTAAACGACATCAACACGGCCATACAAAATGTGGGGCAGGTGGAAATTTATAAACTCGAAAAAGGACTTGCAGTGCTGGCTTCATGCGCAGGCGGCGCTCCCATGCTTGGCTTCTTCGGTACGGTACTGGGTATGGTAAAAACTTTCATGGACATGTCGAGTGCCGGCAGCAGTCTTGATATTGGCATCCTGTCAAACGGTATTTACATTGCCCTGATTACCACAGTGGGAGGATTATTGGTTGGCATTCCTTCATTCTTTGCCTATAATTATATGGTTTCCAGGGTCGAGGAACTGGTAAACCGGCTCGAATCCTATTCCATGGAATTCATGGATTTGCTGAACGAACCGGTAAAGAAATAACTCACCTTATTCACCCTGAAAAATGGCTTTACGATCGAGAAATAAAATAGATGTGAGTTACAGCGTGGCGGGTATGACCGACATCATTTTCCTGTTGCTGCTGTTTTTCATGCTCACCTCCACGCTTGTTGCGCCAAACGCTATAAAGCTTTTGCTGCCGCAAAGCAATACACAAACTACCAACCGGCCCATCACCACGGTATCCATAACCAGGGATATCATTTTTTATGTGGAAAAAACCCCGGTTGACATTTCGCAACTCGAGGCCCTGCTACGACAGAAAGTGGGTAATACGCCTGAACCGGTTGTTGCCGTTCATGCCGACCGCTCAGTGCCCATCGAGTTTATCGTAGATGTGATGAACATTGCCCGTAAAAACAATTACAAGGTAATACTTGCCACCAGTCCGGAAACCAAATAAACAAAACCATGACAGAGCGGCAATATGGCATAGTTGGTTCGGTGTTGTTACACAGTGCACTGCTGCTGATATTGATTTTCACCTACATCAATCTCTCAAAGCCTGCACCATCCGAAGGAGGTATCCTCATAAACTTTGGTGATGTTGCCATGGCAGGGGGACCCGAAGAGCCGCAACTGAATAACCAGCAGGCTCAGGCTGCTGCTGCAAGTCCTTCGCAACCGGCAGAAGCCGAAGACGGAATGCTTACACAGGAAATTGAAGAAGCACCGGCAGTGAAAAAACCGGCGGTGACCAAAAAAACCGAACCAAAGAAAACGGAAACCAAGCCGGTAACCAAACCTACCGAAAAACCCCAGCCCACTGCCACGCCTACGCCCACCGTTAATAAAAAAGCACTTTACACGGGTAAGGGTGCCACCGGGCAATCTACCACCAAAACCGGCACATCCGAAGGCATTTACAAGGGTTCAGGTAACATGGGCGATCCCGACGGAACCCCCGAATCGGATAATTATTCCAAGGGACTCGGTGGCAGTGGCATAGGTTTCAACCTCAACGGGCGAAATCCGGTTCACCTGCAAAAACCCGAATTTACAGTACACAAACAGGGCATTGTGGTGGTTGAAATCACCGTCGACCGTAACGGTAAGGTAATCAGCGCCACCCCGGGTGTGAAAGGTTCTACTATTGTGGACAACACCTTATATGCAGCAGCCAAAAAAGCCGCTTTGGAGTCTAAGTTTAACCTGAAGAGTGATGCACCCGAAAGGCAAATCGGAACTATTACCTATCATTTCAAACTGCAGTAGTTTCAGAAGAAAATAAGCTGTATGGCCGACACCAGCACAGCAACCAGCAAAACATAGCGAACGAAAACAGGGCCCCAGCTTACAGCCGATCTGGTGCCAAGCCATGCACCTGCCATACTGCCAATCGACAATATCAGTCCGGCCTTATAGTCGACCTGGTTGCCAATCATATATACCGCCAGCGCAAAAGGAGTATACAAAAACACCAGGAGGTTTTTGATGGCGTTTGCCTTCACCAGGTCGAGCCCGGCACCCAGCACCAGACCCCCCAGCAGGAAAAAACCCACCCCGGCCTGTACAAATCCTCCATATACGCCAATGAGGAAAAATATCAGAAAGTTCAGCCACTTCGAAGCTGACAGGTCTTTTTCCTGGCGTCCTTTCAGCCATGCCTCGGGTTTAAACAGCACCACAAAAAACATGAAGATCAGCAAAATGCCCACAGCCCTTTCCATGGCTTTGGCATTTATGGCCAAGGCGATAAGGGCTCCGGCCACCGATCCGAGAACCGAAGGTATGCCCAGCATCAGACCTGCTCTCAGGTTAAGAGCCCCCTGCTTGCGAAAGCCCACGGAACCCACCAGGCTTTGCAGCATAATGGCAATGCGGTTGGTGCCATTGGCAACGGTGGGTGGCAATCCGATAAACATCAGGAGTGGTAAGGTTAACAACGATCCACTCCCGGCAAGGGTATTAATAAAGCCGGCGATAAGGCCGGCTCCAATGATCAGTGCGTATTGATACCATTCCAGGTCAATAAAATCCATCGTGCAGCAAAAGATTAAATTTACCAGGCAAACAGGGGCATATCTTTCATGAGCCTGTTCACCTTTTCCTTAACAGTTGCGATGACCTTGTCATCTTCGATGTGCATGATAACCTCGTCGATGAGTTCAACCACCGTTTCAATGAGATCTTCTTTGGCACCGCGCGTGGTAATGGCTGGTGTTCCAACCCTCACCCCCGAAGTGGTAAATGGCGTACGCGAGTCAAATGGCACCATATTCTTGTTCAGGGTAATATCCGCCTTAACCAGGGTGTTTTCAACCATTTTGCCTGTAACCTCAGGCACTTTGGTGCGCAGGTCGATGAGCATGGAATGATTGTCGGTTCCGTTGGATACCACTTTATAGCCTTTGTCCATAAAGCACCTGGCCATTACGGCAGCATTTTTCTTCACCTGGGTAACATAGGCTGTGTATGAATCGGAAAGCGCTTCGCCAAATGAAACGGCTTTGGCTGCAATGACATGTTCAAGCGGTCCGCCCTGTGTACCAGGGAATACAGCCATATCCAGCACATTCGACATCATTTTAACCTCACCCTTGGGTGTTTTATAGCCCCAGGGATTGGGAAAATCTTCACCCAGCATAATCAGACCGCCCCTGGGTCCACGCAAAGTTTTGTGGGTAGTGGTGGTAACAATATGGCAATGCGGGAACGGGTGATTCAAAAGCCCTTTGGCGATAAGTCCTGCAGGGTGAGCGATATCGGCCATTAACAGGGCTCCCACTTTATCAGCAATAGCCCGCATACGTGCGTAATCCCAGTCGCGCGAATAAGCCGATGCCCCGGCAATGATCAGCTTTGGCTTTTCCTGAAGGGCAATCTCTTCCATATTGTCATAATCGACCCTGCCGGTATCGGGGTTCAACGTGTAGGCTACCGGATGATAAAGGATCCCTGAGGAGTTAACCGGTGATCCGTGGGACAGGTGACCGCCATGCGACAAATCGAGACCCATGAATTTATCGCCGGGGTTCAGCACGGCCAGCATAACAGCTGCATTGGCCTGAGCGCCCGAATGAGGCTGCACATTAGCCCATTGCGCATTGAACAACTTTTTGATACGTTCAATAGCGAGTGTTTCCACTTCATCAACCACCTGGCAACCACCGTAATACCGCTTACCGGGCAAGCCCTCGGCATATTTATTGGTTAAACACGATCCCATGGCTTCCAGCACCTGGTCGCTTACAAAGTTCTCCGAAGCAATCAGTTCAATACCATGAAGTTGACGTTCATTTTCTTTTTTAATCAGGTCGAATATGAGGGAGTCCCTTTCCATAGTTATTTGTTTTTGTTGGCTTCAAAAATAATGCTTTGCCAGCCAGTAAAAAAATTATTGCGTACTTAATTCCTATTGACAAATCAAAACTGATGATGCTGGGGGCTAGGTGTTTTATTTGTTTGATAAGGTTTGATAGGGTTTGATAGGGTGTTAAATAATGAAGGAATGAAGGAATGAAGGAATGAAATAATGAAGAAATAGGGTATTGGGCTTTGCTAAGCGAAGTCTGTGACTTCGCTTCATCTAAACTGTAGTCTCTCGCAGACTTGCCTGCCGGAGCTTTGGCATAGGCAGGTTAGCGCAGATTGAGCTGATTTTCGCAGATTAATTCCCTGCTCCTGCATGGTTCTTCTTTTGCTGATTCAGGCTCATGCCGGCTTCGCTCATCCCAATGTTTTTCATTTCATTCATTCTTCCATTTTTTCATTCCTTCATTGTCTTGGTTCTTGGTTCTTGGCTCTTGGCTCTTGGTTCTTGGTTCTTATTCATCCGAAATCTCAATCAGCCATTGCCGGTAGTACGAGAACAATTTCGACTTGGAAAGAAAGCCAATGTATTCGCCGTTGTTAATAACCGGCAGGTTCCAGGCCTCATTCTCCTCAAACTTCTTCATAACGCTTTCCATCGACTCTCCCGGGGAGATGTGTGCCGGCGGTGGCTGCATAAGGTCGCGCACAAACACCCGCTCGTACATATCGGTATTGAAAATAATGTGGCGTATGCTATCGAGCAGTACCACGCCAACCAGCATGTTATGACCGGTAACCACAGGAAAGAGGTTGCGCCTTGAGCGAGATATGGTCTTAACCAGCTTACCCAGCGAATCCCCGGGAGAAACCGGCAGGAAATCCTTTTCGATGATCTTATCCATATCAAGCAGGGTAAGAACAGCCTTGTCCTTGTTGTGGGTGATCAGTTCCCCCCTTTTGGCCAGGCGATGGGTATATATCGAATGGGGTTCAAAATAATTATTGGTAATAAAGGCAATGGTTGATGTAATCATTAGGGGAATGAACAACACATAACCGCCGGTGATTTCGGCAATGAGAAAGATGGCAAACAGCGGGGCATGCATAACCCCGGCCATCAACCCGGCCATACCCGCCAGGATAAAGTTTTTTTCCGGTACCTGTATAAAATTAAACTGATTCACCAACCTGGCAGCCAGGTAGCCTGTGAACCCCCCCATAAACATGGTAGGGGCAAATATACCTCCCACTCCGCCGGCACCTGTAGTAGCCGTCATGGCCAGCGGCTTCAACACCAACACCAGTACCATAAAAACCAGGAAAAATGCCAGGTTATCCAGCTCTCCAAAAAAGGGACTGCCCAGGGCAATTTCACCGGCCCTGTCCCTGAAGAAAAGGTTCAGCACATCATAACCTTCGCCGTAGAACAGGGGAAAAATGAGAATGAGGGCGCCCAGCAACACTCCCCCTGCAATAAGTCGTATCCTTTGTTTTTTGATGGTGGCAAACCATGATTCGATGCGTATGGTAGCTTTGGTGAAATACAGTGAAACCAGTCCGCAAAACACCCCCAGTGCCATGTACCAGGGGATATTGTGAAAAGCAAAACTGCCCTGCAGCGGGTAATGAAGGGATGCGCCCGGATCGAGAAAAAGATAGGAAACAGTTGCACCGGTAACGGCAGAGATCAGCAAAGGAATGATCGACCACATGCTGATATCGAGCATCAGTACTTCCAAGGCAAAAACAACGCCGGCCACGGGAGCCTTGAAAATACCTGCTATGGCCCCGGCAGCTCCGCAGCCGATCAGCGTGGCAATAGATTTATAATTCATGCCAAACAACCTGCCCAGGTTCGATCCCATCGACGATCCGGTTACCACAATGGGCGATTCAAGACCCACCGATCCCCCAAATCCGATGGTAAGGGTAGAGGCAATTATGGACGAGTAGCTGTTGTGAGGCCTGAGGTATCCACCCTTTTTCGAAAGGGAATAAAGCACCTTGGTAATGCCATGTCCCATTTCGTCTTTCACAAAATACCGCACATAAAGTATGGTGAGTAGCACACCCATCATGGGAAAGGCAAGGTAAAGAAAGTTGATCTGGAATAACTGACCTTTCTCCAACACAAACTGGTGGGTAAAGTGGACGGCATTTTTCAGCAATACCGCTGCCAGCCCGCTGATTAGCCCCACAAACAGGCTAAGCAGGTAAATTTGCTGCCGGTGGTTCAGCTTACCGGCTATCCAATTAATCAGTCGGGTATATAAAGTTGTAATATTCATAACCGTTTAAGCATCCATAGATATAATTATCAAATGCTTTCCAATGCAGCACCAAAAACATAAGTTTTCCCTTTTTCGGCATTTACTTCCACGTCGTGTTCGCCATACACAATGCGGACTTTACCACTGCTTAGCGGATTAAGCGTAAGCCTGGCAAGCTTCCCGCTTTTCCATTCAACCGTCACTTCAACATTGCCACGGGCTTTTAGTCCTTTCACACGTCCGTCGGGCCATGCCGATGGCAATGCGGGTAATACCTGAATAAAACCTGCATGGCTCTGGAGCAACATTTCGGCAATTCCGGCAGTGCCACCAAAATTTCCGTCGATCTGAAAGGGCGGATGGGTATCAAAAAGATTGGTAAGAGTTGATTTTGCCAGCAATGCCTGCAGGTGTTCATGGGCTTTTTCACCATCGAGCAAACGTGCATAAAAGTTGATAATCCAGGCGCGGCTCCAGCCGGTGTGACCGCCTCCATGGGCAAGCCTGCGCTCAATGGTAGCGGCGGCAGCTTCAAATAATTCAGGCGTTTCGGGGGTGATTTGCGTTCCGGGATGCAACCCAAACAAATGAGAAATATGGCGGTGTCCGGGTTCGGCCTCTTCATAATCTTCGATCCATTCCATAATGGTTCCATTGGCACCTATGCGTGTTGGAGGAAGCTTGTTCATGGCCTGTTGCAGCGAATCGGCAAGCTGAGCATCCTTTCCCAGTATTTCGGAAGCTGCGTTGCAAGCCATAAAAAGTTCGCGAACTATCTGAATGTCCATGGTGGCAGCATAGGTCAGTTGCATGGGAGTGCGGGTACCGGGCAAAAAGTAGGCATTTTCAGGCGAATACGAGGGAGAGGTGACCAGCTGGCCCTTTTTGTCGGGCGAAAGGAAATCGAGTACAAACCTTGCTGATCCCTTCATTACCGGCCATGCGGTATTGGCAAGATAAGCCGAATCGAGGGTATAGTTGTAATGGTCCCATAAATGCAACACCATCCAGGGTCCGGCCATGGGAAAGGTTCCCCACTGAATGCCATCCATCAGACCGGTGCGTCCGTATGGATCGGTGTTATGATGCATGGTCCATCCGTTGCACCCATACATTTTCCGGGCTGTAACCCGGCCCGGTACGGTGATTTTTTCCATAAAGTCCACCAGCGGATCCATGGTTTCGGAAAGGTTGCAGACATCGGCCAGCCAGTAATTCATTTGCAGGTTGATGTTGGTATGGAAATCGCTGTTCCAGGGCGCCGAATAATGATGATTCCAGATTCCCTGCAGGTTTGCCGGCAGCACGCCCGGTGTGCGCGAACTGCCCATCAGCAGGTAGCGGCCATACTGAAAATACAATTCCACCAGGTGAGAATCGGAGGCTCCGGCTTTGACCCTTTTCAGCCTGACATCAGTGGCAACGGTATCGCGTCTTTCACTCCCGAGTTGCAATTCAACCCGGTTAAAAAGTGCCTGGTGATCGGCAATATGCTCCTCTTTCAGTGATTCATAGGAACGGTCCGCTATTTTTTCAAGTATGCCGGCGCAAATATCAGCCGGTACAAGGGTGGTATCGGTATTAAGGTTATCGATCCGGTAGTCGGTTGCCGCGGTGATATAAACTGTCAGTTCCCCGGCATCACTGATCCTTAGAGAATCGCCATCTGCAATTACCTTACCTCCCTGGTTCACAACTTTTAACAGGGCAGCAAAACGCATATGTTTGCCGCCCGGCCCAGCCTGGTGACTGTCTTCATCGGTAATCTGGCCTTCCATTTGAATTGCATTGCCGGAGGCTGTTATAACCGCATCCCTGGCCCGTTTCAGCGAAATTGCAGCATTCAGTTTCTCTTTCCCGGCATTTAGCTGCAGGACAATGACGTTACCCGGTGCCGAGGCAAAAACATCGCGGTTATAGGTGATCCCGTTAATTGTATAGGTTGTATGGGCAATGCCGGTTCTAAGGTCTAGTTCTCTGCGATAGCCGCTAATATTAGCTGTGTCATGTCCCATGT
>JAFGVG010000098.1 GCA_016938095.1 Bacteroidales bacterium | reverse complement strand
TATTCGGGCTGACCACCCAGTCCCTCGTTGAAAACCATGCGCACGATGTCGTTGAAACGGTTCAGCACAAAGCCATAGGTGTTTTCGCAGTCGCGTATGATGGTCAGGTCAAACGGGTAATACAATACCGTGTTATCACCAATGGATGCTGCTGAAGGATTTGCCGATAAAGAATTCCCGAAATCGAGCCGGGTGATTTCATGGCTTGCGTAATTGGAGACGAAAATATACCAGTTGCCGTTTTCCATAATGGGGTGGATACCGCAGGGTTGGTTAAAACCATAATTTCCCAGATCGGTCATGGTGGGCACGTTGGCAAGGGAACTGCCGAAATCGAACCGCACCAGGTTGTTGGTGTTATAGTTTACCGTGAAACCTATCCAGTTGCCTCCGTCGTTGGTGATGTACAAGTCTTCGGGGTAGTCCATCACTTCTCCTGTGTTTCCCAGGTCGGTGATGGTGGGTGTATTGGCCAGCGATGCCCCAAAGTCGAGTCGCAGCAGCTTTGAATCCTCACGCTGTCCGCCAACGATGAATGCATACCAGTTACCGCCATTCTGCAATACCTGGATACCCTGCGCATGAAGTGGTATGGCGCCTCCGAAATTGCCCAGGTTTTGTGAAACCGGTGTGCCCAAAAAACTGTTGCCGTAAGAATTCCGAACCAGCGTTCCATCCTGGTGGTTGGTAATAAAAGCGTAATAACTGCCGTTGTCTTCGGCAAAATCAATGAAGGCAGGACGATTCAGCGTTCCGGGGTTGGCCAGGTTTTCACCGCCCGGATCGTGAATGAGGTTGCCTGAACAAAAGTTCCAGTAATAGGTTTGGGCGTCACGTGAAAGGTTTTCGATGTCCACGGTCTGGTTAATGCAGATGGTGTCGGGGAGGGAGAAATCGGCCTGGGCGGCTATGTTGTTTGCCAGAAAAGAGAGTATGAACAGCCATCCCATACGCACCGTGCGGGGGCCCGACAAAACGTAGAGGGTGTGCCGGGTCCAGCCGGGGATTCGTTTTGTCTTGACTTTTCTTGCTTCCTTCTTTGTGTCAAGACAAAGAAGGAAGTGGGGTTCGGGGCGAAGCTCCCGGAGGAGGGTTAAAATTGACATGCTTTTAAGTTTTTGCACCAAATATAAAAGCATATTAAAGAGGCAGTGTAAAAGGTCATTTTATTCGGCGTAGTTAAAAACTACGCCTAGCGCATTGTGTTGAATGTCAGTACCGAATGCTGAGCGTATTCTCCTGACTACGCTCCTTTTCTGACTTTTTACACAGCCTCTTTAATAGTTTTATACTTTTCCAACTACCGATTCACCTTGGAGAGTCTGCCGGTAAACAGCATTTTTTCAGCGCCTGCGGCATTTTTACCGGTCATCCGGTAGAGGTAATTGCCGGCTGGCAGGTCGGTATTTCTCCAGGTCACCGAATTGTATCCGGCATTCGACGGGCAGTATTCCACTTCGGCCCTGAATTTACCGTTCAAATCGTATATCTTCAGCGAAACGCTGTTGTAAGCTTTATCCAGGGTATAGGTGAAGTTCACCTCGTCATTGAAAGGCACCGGATAGGCCGTCAGCGAAACGGCATCAGCAGGATTTTCGTGCAATGCAGTTACCGAATAAGCTATCTTCAGGCTGTTATTGATCTCGGTGATTTCGGTGAAATCATAACCATCGTCGACAATGACAATGAATTCGATTGATTTATCGGTAATGGGGAAGGTATAATCGCCCGACAGATCTATGGATTGCATGGGATCAAAGTTTTCGACCCGTTGCTCGGCCAACGGAAATTCGTATGCGCCGCCGCCAATGATCGGGTAAATCCTTATCCACACCTGTTCGCCGGTAATGCCACGGTTGCCAACGGTAGCATTCACCCTTACCTGTCCGTTGCCAATATCGGTAAAGGACAGGGAGGTGGCCTCAAAATCGTACAGGTCAAGCGTTACCTTGCTGGTGTCGGTAAAACTGAAAGCAAGGTTTACCAGTGTGCCTTCATAATCGATTTCCGATTGCTCAATCACCGTGCGGATATCCATTCCTTCGGGAAGATCTGCAGGATGCAATATAAACGGCAGTACCTGCTGCTTCATTTCGCCGGGGATAACACTGCCAAAATCGACCGAAAGCACACCATTGCTGAAACTGCAGTTACTGGTAAGTTCTTCGGTGACCACGTCATACAGCGCTCCGGTGAAAATACGGATCACCGTGTTGGACGATATGTCGGAACCGGTGTTTTTGGCTGTCAACAACGTTTCGATATGCAGGTCTTCTTCGGATTCATAAATCAGCGTGTCTGTTACCGGTTGGCCATTGATGGTGTAAAGCCTGTTTTTTATTTTCATCCTGGGGCCAATGGGGCGAATCACCATGGGATCCGACAGGGCAAGCTGGTCGCCTTCGGTATTGGTATAGCTTACAGCCTGTCCATTGGTCAGGCGCATAAGGTCGGCCGTGGTATTGTAACTGTCAACCACGCCTTCCTGTAATATAACAAGTTGCGTAGTGTCGGTCACGGGAAAGGCAGCGAATCTGCTGAGATCTATATTGCTTCCATTGGCTGTCAAAGTTCCGGGTATGGTCTCGAATTCGTTACGGCCGAAATCGGTAATCGACCATTTAACGCGACCGGTGGGCACAAAGTCAGGGGTGGCCGCTACATCGAGCGAATGGAGCACCGACTGGCCCAGTATGATGGGCTTAAATTCGATAACGAAGCCCGACGGATTTTTACCGGCAATGCAGAACATGGCATTGGGCACGGCATAGGATATACTTCCCTTATCGGTGCCTGAGTAGTGCTTTTTGGAACCCGACAGGGTGAAAGGGATTTGGTAAATACCTTCAGCAAGGGCAGGGTCGATTTTCAGCAGGAATACAAAATAGGCCCTGCGGGTGGGTTGCATCAGGTTGAGCGTATTGCCCAGTTTTATCAGTACTTCGCCTTCGGGCTGGTTAAAACGCCAGCCGGTGGTAAAGGTGCCGGGCTGATCGCCGGGGATGATATCGCCACTGGCGCTGTTGTAATGCGAAGGTACCAGCGGGCGCGGATAGGCAACATAGCTTAGTTCTACTGTAGTGTTACCCAGTTCTGCCGGGATTTGTGGCGTCACCATGGTGTTGACCCAGTTATCGGCAGTGCTGTTGTTGACTTCTACCCTGACCTCGAGGAAAGTGCCGGTTGATTGCTTCGGATATCCGACCAAATCAGGATTTCCGGCATCGGCATTGGGTATCAGTGTTATGGTATGGTTGTCAAATGCCGGATCGAGGATGGCCGGCATGGAAATGGCCGGTTCAACCAGGCTGCAGGGATCCTTGGCGCCCAAGTATGTGGTAACGGTAGTTTCGCCGTAACCATAGGATACATGATAGGGATCAAAGTTGGCATCAAAGTAATGGGGCTCGTTGGTATCGGCCACCACGTGTTTCAGGTAAACGGTGTCAACGCCGTAATATACCACCTCGGGAATCACGGAGGAGGCAACGGATAAATCGGTTCCCCTGGCAAATCCCGACAGTACATGCGAGAAAATCACCCAGGGCGAACCGCCGAATATCTCTTCGCAAACCAGCACACCGCCCTTGCTGATTTCAACGGAACCTTCGCGACCACGACCTTCGTAATCGGCATGTATCTGAATATGGGTTTTGCCGAGGTCTTCGAAAAAGTCATCGCCGTAAGTTCCATCGGCACCGTTGTACCATCCTGAATTCACCATGCCATATATATCATCCTGGAACGGAACAGCCGGATATGCTTCCCAGTCCTCACCATCGTCAGGCATAAACGGGTCGTGCAGGTATCCGGTTTTCGATTCGAACCGGTCACCACGGTCATCGATCCAGTCATCGGTGCTGTTGAAATCATCGTCGTCGAGTGCCGGTGGGATAAGCAGTTGTGGAATGTACACCTGGTAGGCAAAAGGCGATTCCCAAATTTCCACTTCGTTAAGGGTATTGGGATTGTCGATCCATTTGGAGAATGGCTGACCGTTTATATTGACTATGGCATCGGTGTCATAACTTCCGTCTTCCTTTTGGGGCAGCGTGATGCGGTATCCGCCCATTCCTTTGGGGATCTCATAAACAAAATATCCGAAGACACCATCGCCAAGACTTTCAATGCCATCCATGGTTTCGGACGGATCGTTATAATCCACATCATAGCCGTAGTTTCGGATCCAATAGTAAGTATATTCCGTGGAGGCATCCATGTCGTATACCAGTTTGGCGGGGCCGTATTCCGGAAGTTCTTCGAGTGGTTGCCCAAGGGTGTCGGTTATCAGGTAGTTGTTCGACAGGTATTCGAACTGCAGGGGGTTGGGTAACGGAGCCCAGTAGGTGTAAGTGGTGCGGACGGGGGTTACCCTTTCTTCGCCAAAAACTGTTTCGTAGTTTACCTTGGAGTAAAGCGACTGTTGCGGCACATAATGCGTCATGTCGATTTCTTCTCCACCCAGCGACAACACAGCCAGGAATTCACGGTGCGGTTGCGGGCAGGTACCGATGACACTGTCGGTTGGCAGTGGCCTGTAATTGGCATCGGCAGTGTCGATAAAGGTAAAACCTTCGTAATTGTTGATCCGCTGATGGATCAATTGTTTCCAGATCACGTTGCCCTCTTCATCCCGCTCCATCCAATGGCTCCAGGTGGTGTCGGCCAGATTGGCCGATCCGATATTTTCGGTATAGGGATAGAACATGCCCGTATAGGGATCGTCGATGGTGCCATGCGCATAACCAACACCTGCCGCCAGCGGCACCAGGTCGGGCGGGTCTACCCAGATTTCGTAACTACAGTAAGGATCGTGGTATTCATAGCCTTCTACGCGACCGATATCCCAGGTAACTTTCCACACCCTGATCTTGTCACCGGGTTCCTCGGTTTCGGGAATGCCGTCGCCGTTGTTGTCAACAGCAACAACGCCATCGTGGTCAATGTCTTCAAAAACAAAGTTATCGAGGCCTGTCCGCAGGTGATTCCAGGGATTGGCCCAGTATACTTCTTCTTCAACAATTTTATAACCTTTAGGGAATATGGAAGTGGTGTCGAGCCAAACGTCGGGGTGGCCGTCGGAATCCATGTCGTATTCAGGATCATCCTCCTCATTGCTGCCTTTCAGCACATCTACATATTTACCGCCCGGGGTTTTCAGGATGGGAATGTTGATGGAATTGTCGCTCCAATAGAAAGGCACATCTTTTGGGATGTATTGAGTATATACTGTGTTCAGGGCCGGGGAGCGCGATTTGTTTTCCATGATCATGAATACCTTAAAGGGCTGGTATTCGAGGTTCAGGAAGTTTTTCCAGTTCACGTCGGTATCGGCAAAAATACGGGCGCTGAAAAGCAGGTCGGCGTAATCCTTATCTTTCCGGAATGCCAGGTCGAAACCGGCATGGCTGTATGTAACAATGCCATCGGATACCGGTACCAGGGTTCCGCGGGCGATATAGTCGTTTACATCTTCATGCTGCTTACTGTCGGGAACCGGTGTGGCCACACGGTAAACAATAATTTTTTCTGAATGGGCCTGAAGATTAATTCCGGAAAAGGTAAGGCGGTTGCCGTTTTGGACAACAGCATCGCCCGAGGTTACCTCTACAAAAGAAAAATAACCTGTTATGTTTTCGGTAAGCGTGATACCCGAAACGGATTGATCGGTGAGGTTCCGCAAACGGACTTCGAGGTCAACGGTATCGGAACGGTCGTATGAGGTAGCATTGTCGCCTTTGCTCATATTGGCAATCAGTTCATTCCGTACTTTGCGGGTTACATCAATATTATGTGTAAAGGCCGACAGGATGGCTGTCATGGTCCAGCTGATCTGCGTGTTTTCAGTGCCGTCGTCGGTGAGTCCGTGAACTGTGGGCAGACCGGTGTTGCAGATAATGCGACTGCCTGATGTATATGCCGGGTTAAGCAGGAATATGCAGGGATTGGCATCGGATGACATTGTGGCGGCAGGGACAATTCTAGCTGAGTTTACCCTGGGGAAACGGGGACCATAAAGCTGGTTTCCGGCAGCGTCGAATCCGAAATTACCGATGCCCGCAAGGGCAGTGGGTTCAACAGTTTGCAGTCCGTCGCCATAATCGTCGGTGGTGTAATCGAGGGCATTGTTTTCGAGATAGCCGGCACGCTGGACAAAGTATACGCCATTGCCTTCGGCGTAAATGCTGCCTCCGCGGGAGGTATATGCCTGAATGGCGTTAGCCAGTGAGGGTGTGACGGTAAAAAGACTGTCGATGTAATAGGTATAATTTTCGTCTTTTGCTGTGAAAGCGGGTACGATCAGCAATTCGGTGTTAGGGTCGATGCCGGTTACCGTAAGCGAGTCCTCGTTTACCAGGTAATGGATGCCATCCATCAGGTGTTCGCCAAACAGCTGTTCAAAGTAAATGGCTTCCCACGAAAGCGTGGTTTCGTTAGCCTCGTACTTGCTTTTAAAGATAGCAATACGTCGGGGATGTTTTTTAAACTGTACCGAGGTTTGGTTTTGGGCAGCCAGGTTAAAATGGCTGTAGGCTGTACCGGTAAGTTGCTGATAGTCCGCTGGCAGTTCGCCGGGGTAGACAAAGCTTCCGGCATGGGTTCCGCCGGTGATCCAGTAAACGGAGTGTTCGCCGTAGCCCGGAAAAAGTTCATTATCCCAGGTGGCGGTACCATCGCGGTAATCGTCCGATGATTTTTCGAGCACAAGCCGGTAGGCTTTAAGCAATTGCGACTGATCGTTTCCGGTGCTGATGAGAAATCCCTGCTGGGCGTTAAGGCCTGTGGAGAGGGCAAAGGCCATGCATACAGCAGATACACTAAGGTAAAGTTTCCTTAACATAGGTGTCGTTTGGTTAGTTAGTAGTGTTGTTTAATGTAACAATATTATACG
>JAFGVG010000097.1 GCA_016938095.1 Bacteroidales bacterium | reverse complement strand
CAGGAATTGAAATAACCATAATAAACTTAAAAATAACCCGGCTATGAGAATCGGAAACAAAACACTAGCAAATCTGGGGACCAGCTTATTATTGATATCAGGCTTACTGGTCTCTTCGTGCATATCGCAGAACAAGGTGAAGCTTATGCAGGAAACCGTTGCAAAACAGGCATCCACTGAGTTTGCCAATAATAAAAACACTACATACCGCTTGCAAGCGGGTGACCATTTGTATATTGAGGTTTACAGTGTTGACCCGAAAACGAGCAAATTCTTTCAGACCGATTTTCCCGACCTGATGAATCCCACGTACCTTTATCTTAAAAGTTACTCGGTTGACGAATTCGGTTATATTAACTTCTCGTTTGTTGACAAGATGTATGTCAAGGGACTCACTGTGCCTGAAGTGAAGGAGCAGATACAGAAAACCCTCAACGAATATTTTAAGGAGTCAACCGTGGTGGTTAAACTCGTTAATTTTGAGGTTTCCGTAATTGGTGAAGTAAACGAGCCGGGCAGTTTCACCATTTACCGCGATCAGATCAACCTTTTTCAGGCCATAGGCCTGGCAGGTGGTTTCAAGGAATTTGGTAATCCCAAAAGGGTTAAGCTGGTAAGGCAAACCCAAACCGGATCAACCACGGTTGAGCTTGATTTGTCGAAGGACAAAATCCTTGAGTCGCCATATTTTTATATGCAACCCAATGATGTGGTATATGTAGAGCCGTTAAATGCCAAGTCGTGGGCTTACATACGGTTTCCTTACGAAACCATCCTTGTGCTTGTATCCACGGCACTTGTGGGCTACAGCTTATTTGGTGAATAACCTGGTTTCCGGATTCACCATATCAATCGGATAGGGATGGCAGAGGAGCGTTTCGTCGATTTTGAACAGGAAGATGCTGTTGATATCAAATCATTCCTGATCAAGTGTTTCAGGCAGTGGTACCTGTTTGCCGGGTTTCTGATCATTGCCCTGCTTGTGGCCACACTGGTCAATCAGTTTTCTTCACCTGAGTACAGGGTTACTGCCAATCTCCTTATCCGTGATGAAGAGAACCCGCTTGACCCGCAAAAATTCATCGGTACGTCGTTATATGGCAATCCTTACCAATTGCAGAACGAGATTGGTATGTTGCAGTCGAAAAGCCTCACGCGCCGGGCTTTGGAGGAACTCGATTTCTACGTGTCGTATTACCAGAATACTCATTTTACCACAACAGAGCTTTATAACCAAACACCTTTTCTGGTGGCATTTGATACTACTTTTCTTCAGCCGCTAAATGTAGTATTCGACGTTGTTTTTACCCCCGACACACAAATGATTGTTACGGCATCGGCAGCTGAAGCTGTTGGTTATCACTATATGCAACAGGTATCTTCGGTTGTGATCAACGATTTCGAATTTGCCGATACATTGGCGTTTGGAGATCTATCCGGTAACCAGTACTGCCGGTTCAGGATCATTCCCAATTTCGGTATGCTGCATCTTATTGGTTCGGATCAGCGCTATTCTTTCCGGTTCAATAGCATGGGCCAGCTGATAAGTGCTTTCAGGGTAAGCGAGGTAGAGGCCACCAAAAACTCTTCTATCCTGAGCATTTCGCTCAGGTGTGGCAACGTGCAAAAAGGAGTTGATTACCTGAACAAGCTAAACGAGGTTTTCCTGAAAAAGGGTATTGAACGAAAAGATAAAATTGCTTTATCAACCATAAGGTTTATCGATGAACAGTTGAAAGGCATAACTGATTCGTTACGGTATTCCGAAGACAGGCTACAGCATTTCAGGTCCAGCAGGGGTGCCACAAACATCGATTTTCAGGCCCAGCAAACCTACCAGCAAATGGAGGAATTGCAGGACCAGCAGGCCGAGCTGATGGTGAAATCGAAGTATTATAGTTACCTGCGCGATTACCTGATGAAGAACAACAAGGTAGACGATCTGATTGCGCCTTCGTCGATGGATATCAGTGACCCGCTGCTCAACAGCCTGATTATCGAACTTACCCGGCTTTATACCGAACGCACGGAGATGTCCTTCAATACCATCAAGAACAACCCCTATCTTACCTCACTCGAAATGAAGATATCGGATATCAAGGCCAACTTGCTCGAGAATATCGATAACATCATCAAAGCCTCCGATATTTCGCTGAAAGAGTTAAGCTCAAGGATAGCCGATATTGAATCCACCATCAGTGCTTTGCCCGGAAGCCAGCGCGAATTGCTTGTCATTGAGCGCAAATTCAAGCTGAACGATGCCATTTATACCTACCTGCTTACCAAACGTTCAGAGGTGCAGATTTCCAAGGCTTCGAACATCCCTTCGAACGAGGTACTCGACGCAGCTTCTGCTGACGATTTTGTTAAGGTAAGTCCCAATGTTCGCATGAATTATATCCTGGCCATGTTGATAGGGTTGTTTTTACCTGCGTTGTTTGTGTATTTCCGCGATTATTTCCGCGACAAGATAACCGACAGAAAAGAAATACAGCAGGTCACCGGTGTGGATATCATTGGCAACATTCTGCACAATCCTTACAAAACAACCCTGGTTGTTCACGGCGAGCCCAATTCGATGATAGCGGAATCATTCCGCACATTGCGCACCAATTTTCAGTTTTTTCCGGATTCAGGCGGCAAATACGTTGTGTTGATCACATCGGTTATCAACGGCGAGGGCAAGAGCTTTACGGCTGTAAACCTGGGCTCGGTTTTTGCCAAGGGTGGCCATAAAACAGTCATTATCGATTTCGATCTCCGAAAAGCCAAGATCAGGAAGTACCTCGATATTGACACCAACGAGGGGCTGAGCAGATACCTGAGCGGTCGTGTTTCCCTTGAGGAGGTTATATTTCGAACGGAAGTTGAACAGCTAGATGTGATCCCGTCGGGGCCTATTCCGCCGAATCCCCTCGAACTGATTGCATCAGACCATACCTCCCGGTTGTTTGATGAGCTGAAGCAGCGTTACGACGTGGTTATAATTGATTCGCCACCCATTGCACTGGTTTCCGACAGCCTGCTGTTGCTCAGGTATGCCAGTGTGAAACTTATCGTGGCACGTCAGCAATATACCCCCAGGTCGTTGTTTGTTTCAGTGATGGAAGATCTGGAAAAGCGGAAAGCAGGTCCTTTTCATGTGGTGTTAAACGACAATAAAACCGGGTTGAACGGTTATGGCTATGGGTATAATTATGGCTACAGCTATGGGCATGCACCTGAAAAACGCGGGTTACTGAAGCGGATATCCGGGTTTTTTTCGCAGGGTTAACCTTGTGCATCCATATGGTCAAAATCAGGCACATCGGGTAAAAATGCATACTGCCCGCTTTCGATGTTTATGAAGCAACAGTAATGTTTCATGCCGTTGGTAATCAGCATATAGGGTGCTTTATGCGTATGGTTGTACCGGCCTGCCTGGTCAAACACCTGCTGGTTGATTTCCACCCCCGGCGCTTTGCATTCAACAATCATCAGGGGTTGGCCTTTCCGGTTGTAAACCAAAAGATCGTAACGCTGCCGGTAACGGTTTTGTCTGAACCCTTTTTCCACCGATAAAAGCTGTCCGGGAAAGTGTTTTTCAACCACCAGGAAATTGATCATGTGCTGACGGACCCATTCTTCGGGCGTCAGCAATACAAATCTGCGTCTGATTTCGTCAAAAATGTATTTTTTCCCCCGGTCTTCCTTTATCCTGAAAAAATATGTTGGTAAATTTAGCGGTTCCATTTGCGGGGCTTTGTATCAGTAAATATACAGATTTCATCAATTAATCCATCATCACCGATGACTTTTGACGCAATAATGGCCGATCTGAAAGCCGGAAAATACAAGCCGGTAT
>JAFGVG010000096.1 GCA_016938095.1 Bacteroidales bacterium | reverse complement strand
TGCCGCGCAGTATGGCATTGCCTATGGAACCATTGGCATGTTGTCGCTCACCGTTGGCGGTATTTTGGGCGGCATATTTGCTGCCCGCTACGGGCTGAAGAAGCTGGTATGGCTGATGGCCCTGAGTATGAACCTGCCCAATATAGGCTTGCTGTATATTGCCATAATACAGCCGCTTCCATCAGATGCGTTAGTTTACGGGGCCATTGTCCTTGAACAGTTCGGCTATGGTTTTGGCTTTACGGCTTATATGCTGTTTATGCTGCATTTTGTTGGCGAAAGTAAATATAAGGCTGCTGAATATGCCATTGGCACATCGCTTATGGCCTTTGGTATGATGCTTCCGGGGATGTTGTCGGGGTATGTGCAGGAATGGCTGGGATACAAAGATTTCTTTGTTTATGTATTGTTGTGTACCTTACCGGGTATGGCCATTATCCCGTTCCTGAAAATTGATTCCGGGTTTGGCAGGAAGAAAAGCCAGTGAACCTGGCCGCGTTTTCTTTCGTCGTCTGAAACTGTTTATTCGTCAAATCTAATTCAGGGGTTCGTAAATAATATGTCACCCTTTGGGGGTTGTTTGCGTTACAGTATGCGACAAAACTTATCTTTTGGCTCCCAGTAACTAAAACCAAAACGCAGTTTTTATGAAAGCCATTTCTGATGATACCCAAACCATAACGGTTGACACTGAATTTGAACAATACAGGTTACAGGTCAAGGAAAGCCTGTTGAGCAGGTTTCACAGCAAACCCGATACGTTGAATTATCTCGAAAGGGTAATATTGAGTGAATCAAACAGGGACGTATTGGTTTACATTTCCGAACAGCTCGATATTCGCAAATATTTCGGTAGCATTATTGTTACCACCTGTAGTTGTTCGTATCTCGATCACGTCGATTTCGACAACCTGAGGGCCATTATCAACCTCGAACCGGCCAGTCCCGGCCGTAAACCGGGTAAGGTTTTCAGGGCCGTTAATACATTATTACCCGATGCAGGCATTTTTATCGGCAAAACCCATGTCAATTATTCAGTAAGAGCCTGCAGCAAGCTTATACGCAATGGTTTTGACATTGTTGACATGAGCCTGATTAATGGTTCGTTGTACTTCACTGCTATAAAAACCAGCGAGCCTTGCAAAGAAAACTGACCTGCCATTCAGCAGACTTGTTTTCGTCGCGGTGTTTTTGACTTTCCCCCACACATAACGATAGTGCAACCATAGTGAAATTTTGTTGTCATTGTATACAACAAAAGAGGCTGTGTAAAGTATTTCCCCCGTCATTGTAAGGGAGGTACGACCGAAGCAATCATCATATATACAATAGATTGCTTCACTTCGTTCGCAATGACGGCTTCGATTTTCGGACTGTTTGCACAGCCTATTGCATTATTATTTTTCATTTAAACACCTTACGTATGAGGAAGATTATTGTTGTTTTACTGGCATGGATGGCAGCAATGCCTGCGGGAGCCCAGTCGGCTGAAGGTTTATTTGGCGCATCTGATACAAAAATCACTTACCTGGGTATTGATTTTTCACATGTTAAACTGATCGGCAACTTTGCCGAGTTTTTCGAAGCCGGCAGAAAGAATACTATGGAAATACGCGATGTGTATTTTCCGCGCTGGAACATGGTGGTGGTCAATGAGCGCGAAAAATACGACATCAGCGGGATGTTGCGTAAAAACAGTGTTTACTACGACCTGGACATGATCATGTCGGTTAATGCCGGCACTGCACTCGACAGTTTGGAATCGTTCAACGAGGTTGTTTTCACCGAAGAGGATATCAGCAGATTTGTATCGGGATACGATTTATCCGGTAAGCAGGGCATAGGTATAGTGTTTATTGCCGAGAGCCTTAATAAAGGCAGTCAGCTGGCCGTATTTCATTTTGTCGCTATTGATATGGGCACGGGCGAAGTGTTGTTACAGCGCAGGTTAAGGGGTGAGCCACAAGGGTTTGGGCTGCGGAACTACTGGATTAACTCGTTGTACCACATCATCAACAATATCAAATACTATTATTACGACGAATGGCGCATAGCCACCCGTTCACAGCGAATACAGGCATAAAGAGAGAACGGGCTAAAACGTATCACATTCCCTGTAGGCTTTTAACACACGGGCTTCTCCTTCCTTACCCTTCAGGCTTTTGCCATGTTCCATGCACAAAACGCCCTGGTATCCTTTGTCGTGAATATGTTTAAACACGTTCCGGAAGTTAATCTCGCCACTGGTAGGTTCGTTCCTGCCCGGGTTATCTCCCAGGTGAAAGGCAGCTATTTCGCTCCAGGCAGCATCGATATTGGGAATGATATTCCCTTCGGTAATCTGCTGGTGGTAAATATCATCCACAATTTTGCAAACAGGCCGGTTAACAGCCCGGCAAATCTGATAAGCCTGCGGAATGCCTGTAAGAAACAGCCCGGGGTGGTCGCGGATGGTATTCAGGGGTTCGAGAACCATAATCAACCCAGCCGGCTCAAATATATCGCAACAAGCCCTGAGGTTGTCCACTACATTGGCTGTCTGATAGTCGCGTGGCAGGCGTTCGTCGTACCTGCCCGGAACAACCAGCGCCCATTTCACGCCCGTTCTTTTGGCCACTTCAATGCCTTGTTTCATTTTGTTGATCAGCATTTCGCGCACTTCGGCAGTATTGAGCACGAAAGAAGTTACAGCAAAATCGGCATATAAAACAAAGGGACCGAGTTCCATATTCAACTTGTGCATTTGGGCGGCAATTTTTTCCTGCTCAGCAGCAGGCCTGCCCATCAGTCCGTTGTCGAACATGGCCCTGAAGCCCTGGTCGTGGCAAAACGAAATATTATCAACAGGATCACTGCCGGCATGTTCACGGAACATATCCATGCCCGGTGCATATTTAAGTTGGAAGGGTGTTTCAGCTGCAGGTAAAGGCTTGTTGCGGGATGGTGCAGCAGCTGCAAAGGCTGCCGGTGCAACTGTCATTGCTATACCGGCGCCTGCAGCTTTTCTGATAAAATCACGACGTGATGTTTCCATGCGTTATCGTATTAGTTTCCAGGAATATAGGCTTCGCCCGGTACGGGAACGGTTT
Organism: Bacteroidales bacterium; assembly: GCA_016938095.1. GTDB lineage: Bacteria > Bacteroidota > Bacteroidia > Bacteroidales > UBA10428 > UBA5072. The sequence goes on along the minus strand of JAFGVG010000096.1, from coordinate 3,250 downwards.
TGGATACTTCAACCGGGCCAAAGGCAAATACAGTGGGGCCCAGTTTCAGGTCGGTGTTCATCATTTCATCCATGGTTACTTCTTTTCCGGTGTAAGCCGAAATGCGGCCCATGATAGCAACCAGCGTTGATGTGGCGGTATTTTCAGCTTCGTTAAAAGGTTTCCCGGTTCTGATGGCTGTTACCAGGTCGATATGTTCCTGAAGGTAAGGGCTTACCTTTACTTCTTTGCCCGGCTGACCGTCTTCGGCAACCGGATATTCGTATTTCCAGATTTCGGTTCCTGTAGCGTCGTAAATGGCATTCCGGCAGTTCGTCCAGCCTTTTGTACCCTGGATGCGCTCGGAAACATCGTTTACGCAACCGTTTATCTGGCGGCACATACTGTGCATGTGCATGCCGTTATCGAAAACAAAGTCGACACTGAAATTGTCAAACTGATCGCCGGTAACCCTGCGCTGCCGCGATCCGAAACCGGTGGCTTTTACAGGGTATTTACCAGTGAACCAGTGAATAACATCGAGGTTGTGAACATGTTGCTCAACAATATGATCGCCCGACAGCCAGCACCAGTTTACCCAGTCGCGGATCATAAATTCCATTTCGGACCATTTTGGATCGAAGTCGCGGTGCCAGAGTTTACCTTGGTTCCAGTAGCAATTGGCAGCCACAATTTCGCCAATCATGCCCTCGGCAATGTTCTTGTAGGTAGCTACATAATCGCGCTGGTGACGGCGCTGTGTACCGGTAACAACCGATAAGCCAAGCCCCTGTGCTTTACGTGCTGTGGCTATCACCGAGCGGGCGCCGACAGGGTCAACGCAGACAGGTTTTTCGAGAAATACATGTTTGCGTGCATCAACGGCAGCTGCAAAATGTTCGGGTCTGAAGAAAGGGGGCGTGGCACAAATCACAACATCCACGCCTGAGTCGATAACCTTTTGAAAGGCATCAAAGCCTACAAAACAATTCTCATCAGCCACTTCGGCATTTTTTTGTTTTTTCAGTTCTTCACGACAGGCGTCAATTTTATCCTGCAGTACATCGCCCAATGCGGTAATCCTGAGGTTTGGTCCAGCACTCAGAAAGTCGATAGCCGCGCCGGTACCCCTGCCGCCGCAGCCGATTAGTCCTACTTTAAGCTCCGGTCCGTCCGGCGCCTGATCGAGGAAAGTCATAACTTCAACTGCCGGTTTTTTGCCTTTTTCCGACGAGCATCCGGTAAGGAGCGTAGGAAAAGCTATGCCGCTGATACCGGCTACAGCTGTGGTGCCTAGGAAATTGCGCCGCGAAATGCCTGTTTTCATGAATTTTGGTTTTAAATTGAAAAATATGTGTTGTAGTATCTGTTTACCTGCCTTACAATGGCAGGTTTATTTTCTTCCGGTCTGTTGGTTGTATTCGCAAACCACCCTGAACCCTACAAAAAAGCAATCGGAATACCACCACATGCTTTTGGGAATCTGGGGATCTGTCCGAAGCCAGGCTTCGGTGCGCGTACGGTCGCGTGCGGCACTGCGAAGTTTTCCGGCCGGATCTTTATAGGATCCTCCCCTGATAACGTGTTCGGCACCTGATGCAGGACCGCGCGGGTTATCGGCAATTTCACCTGTGTTTTTGCTGTAAGCATCGGGTTGGTACCAGTCACTGCAAAATTCAGCCACATTACCCGGCATATTTCGCAGACCAAACGCGTTGGGCGAAACCTCTCCGGGCTCAGCGGTTCTGGCACGGCTGTTCATTTCGTATACGGCATAGGTATTAATCACCGTTGTGTCGTTACGGGATATTTTTGCTTTAAATCCGGTTCGTTCATACGTCGTAGGGTTTCCGCCGAAAAAGTAAGGTGTGGAAGTACCTGCCCGGCAGGCATATTCCCATTCAGCTTCGGTAGGAAGGCGGTAGGTTTTACCGGTTACCTGCGACAGCCATTTGCAATAGGTTTCGGCAGCATGATAACTGATTGAAATGGCCGGCCTCATTCCCTTTCCCCATCCCTGGTCGGGTTGTCCATAAGGCGGCGTGGCACCCGAAATGGCATCGGTTTGGCTTTGTGCGGCACGGCCGCCTTCGGTATCGGTTGAACGTCCTTCACCCGATGTCTGGGCATAAAAGGCGAGGTATTCGTCCCAGGTAACTTCGATTTCGGCCATAAAAAAGGAATCGACCTTCACCTTGTGTAACGGTCCCTCGTCGTTCCCACGCAAAGGTTCGTTTTCAGGCGAGCCCATGCTGAAAACCCCTCCGGGAATGGCCAGCATGTTAAAAGCCACGGTAGATTGGGGTATTTGCTCCCTGAAATGATTAAATCCGTTCACGACGGCCGGGAGTGTGTACTTTTCGCGGTCGGAGGCTGAAACGGTTCCAAAACCTGTATTACCACCATGCACGTAGCCGGCAATGTAATGTCCGGCATTCAGATGGCAGTTGATGCAATGCAGATCGGGCTGAGTGCTTTTGTTGCTGGTATAGTATAAGTGTGCTTCGGAACCCTCGCTGGTGAGCTCCGGCGGGAAAAGGTTCTGGTGGCAGGCAATGCACGAAGATTCAAATACATGTTTACGGGCATGCTCGAGCTGGCTTTTGGCCTCCCAGTTAAACGAGGCTGAATCCTTTGTCCACTTGCTCCAAACATCGCGGGCACCGGTCTTGACTTTTTCAACCAGGTATCCCTCCCCATGCGGGGGAAGGTGGCAGTCGACACAATTGGTATGGGTACCCGACCGGGTAATATAATGCACCGATTGTTTCCATGAGGTTGTTGCCTGGGGGTGTATGGAATGACACGATGCACAGTATTCGTTGGTAGATGTGCGGTGCACCATTACCGAACCTGATGCAAATAACAGGAAACCAACCACAATTCCCGGTAACAACCAAATCCATTTTTTTCTCATATCTTCAGCTATGCGACGTTGAAGATAGGAAAAAAATGGAATTAGGCTTTATAATTTCACACTTTCGGCAGTCAGGTTACGGTCCACTTTTTTAATAAGCCCTTGCAAAACAGTGCCTGGGCCGACTTCGAAAAAACGAAGTGCGCCGTCAGCGACCATGTTTTTTACTGTCTGTGTCCACCTGACAGGTGCGGTAAGCTGGGTTTTAAGGTTCTCCCTGATTACAGCCGGATCGGTAGATGGTTTAGCGGTAGCATTTTGGTAAATCGGGCAAACAGGTTTGCTGAATGGAGCATTGTCAATAGCTTTGCCCAGTTCAACCCTGGCAGGTTCCATAAGGGGTGAATGAAAAGC
>JAFGVG010000095.1 GCA_016938095.1 Bacteroidales bacterium | reverse complement strand
CAATCGACAGAACTGATACCGCTAACCGGAACACCCGCGGGAGGAACCTTTACAGGCCCAGGGGTTGTCCCCAACGGAACAGGTTGGGTTTTCATTCCCGCACTTGCCCCCATAGGTTACAACGATGTTGTTTACCGTTACCGTACCTCACCTTCGGCCTGCTATGGATACGATACAGCCCGGGTGTTGATTCTCGAAGCCGATGCCATTATTTTGTTCGAAAACAACCGGACCCGGTTCTGCCATAACGATAAACCGTTTCAGGTATCCGCTACCAACCTGGCAGGTGCAACCGGCACTTTTGCCATAAGCGGCAACGCAGGCCTCACCGATCATGGCAACAATACGGCAACCATCTATCCGGCACAACTCAATCCGAATACCTATACCCTCACCTATACTTACCTGGACGCCGGAACTCCGCTGTCGGTTGAAGAAGAATTCAGCATCGGAAGCAGTCTGGTTGCTGCTTATGAATGGGCAACCGAGTGTTTCCAGGCCGGACAGTCCATCGACTTTGTCAATACCTCACAATCGCCTTATGGCCAGTTTACCGACACCAGCTTTTGCTGGGAGTTGGCCTCGGCAACAGAAACAGTCACCTATCACACCCAACATATTCAACACCTGTTTCCCGCGCCGGAAAACATAACCGTTAAGCTGGCCGTGAATAACAGCTATGGTTGTACCGATACCTTAATCAGGGCTTTCCCCCTTCGACCGACCATTAGCCTGGCTGATACTGCCTATTTCGAAGATTTTGAAACGCAGCCCATCCCCTGGCAAAACGGAAACAATGCTGCCATCACTACCAACAGCTGGGAACTGGGTAACCCTTCTGTACACGGCAATCCTCCACAGGGATTTGACGGCGCTTATTCGGGAACAAACTGCTGGTTCACACATATTACAGGAAACACAGCCCCACAGGAACAATCGTGGATAACCAGTCCCTGTTTCGACTTCACCGGCACCCAAAAACCCATGCTGAAAGCTTGGATATGGCGTTGGTTCAACGATGCACGCGACGGGGTTAATTTACAGTACACTGCCGACAGTGGCAAACACTGGTTGCCGCTGGGTACCCTCAACGACGGCATTAATTGGTATAACGCCTATTACGGGAATCCGGGCGCACAATCGGTAGGGTGGACCGCTGCTAAAGATGGCGGATGGATTGAAGTGCGGCATGCACTGGATGAATGCCGAAACCATGCCCGGGTGCAGTTCAGACTGGTTTACAGCGCCACCGGAACAGCCATGTACAACGATGGTATTGCCTTTGATGACCTGGCTATTATGGAGCGTACACGTAATACGCTGATTGAGCATTTTACCAATGCATCGTCGCTGCCCTGTGCGGAAGCCGACAGCCTTCTCGATGCCTTTACGCTGCTAAACGAATATAACGCGATTAACCTGCAATACCATACGTCGCAACCGGGCAGCGATCCGTTTTATGCCGACAACGAAGTAGTGCCAACGGCACGGCAATTCTATTACGGGCTATCGGATGTGCCCATGGGAATGCTGAATGGAGGAATCCACAACCGGTTCGATTACCTCGAGGGCAGTAAGCCTTTCAACCCCGGGGCAATCATCACCGAATCGCTTCACGACAGCAAATTTGCCATGAAGGTACAGACAAACCTGGCAAACAACCAGCTTGACACCGAGGTCGAAATTCGTGCCCTTCAGGAACTTCCGTTGGCAGAATTATCAGTTCGTATTGTGGTGGTTGAGCGCATCATTGCCGGCATAAGCACCGAAAACGGCGATACCTTGTTCAGAAATGTTGTAAAAACCATGCTCCCCGGAACTGCGGGCACTTCAGTGTTTAAGCCCTGGAATAACAACGAAACCATGCAAATAAACCAGTCGTGGAATCTTCATCATGTGTATAACGCTGATGAGCTTAGAGTCATAGCCTTTATTCAGGACGAATCAACCCGTGAAATCTATCAGGCGGCCATCGACAGCATCAGCGGCTTTTCAACAGGGGCTGAAAAAGGAACAATACCCGGCAACAACGACCGTTCTTTCAGTATATTCCCCAATCCCGCGCAACATGAGTTGCATATTGCGTTAAGCAAGGAGGTTGACAGCCCGGTGATCCTTGAAATAATTGACAATACAGGGAAAATGGTGCTCCTGAAAACGGTAACACCTCATTCACCGGTTATCAAACTCGACATTAGCAACTACCCGCAGGGGTTGTATATCCTCAGGCTTAAAACCGACCGGCATGTCATTGGATCCGCGAAGGTGGTGTTTTCAAAGTAAGGACAAGAAAACTATTCCTGCTCAAGGTAGCGGGCAAAGGCCTTGCCATAATCAACCATCTGGCGGTGTTTTTCGTCGTTGGGTAAGAATTTACTGCTTACGCCATCCATGACAACGTTGAGTTTAAGCGCCTTTAGCTGGTTTTCGATAATTTTAACCGCTTCACCGCTCCATCCGTATGAGCCAAAAACGGCTGCTTTCTTGCCCCTGTCGCGTAACGGGTTTATCACCGCAAACATCCGGTAAACGGGTAGCAGTGTATTCTGGTTAATGGTAGGAGAACCCACCAAAATAGATTTGCTGCGTACGATAAGCTCTTCGAGATCGCCCAGCAACATGTTTTCGATATCCACAATGTTGATATGGAAATCGACAACCTCACGTATGCCTTCGGCGATGGCTTCGGCCATAAGCTTTGTGTACCCATAAGCCGACACGTAGGTGATGAGGATGCTGTTATCCCGGCATAGCGAATCGGCCATATATTGCTCGGCATATTTTTCGGAAAGGCTTACTTTCTCTTTCCAGGTTGAGCGGAGTATGGGCCCGTGTCCGGGACATACCATGGCAATATCCAATGGTTTGATCTTTTCGATGGCCTTAACCATAAATTGGCTGAAGGGCTTGAGGATTACGTCGAAGTAGTATTTAAACGAGTCGCTGTAATCACCCACCAGATCGTCGAACATGGCATCGCGGCAGTAATGTGCACCAAAAGAATCGCAGGTAAACAGTAATTTATCCTCGTTCAGATAGGCATAAATGGTATCGGGCCAGTGAAGGTTGGGTGCCGAAATAAAGGTTAGCTTTTTATTCCCCAGGTCGAGTACATCGCCATCCTTTACGTAAACATACTGAAAAGGCTTATCGGTCATGTCCTGCAGGTAATTAATGGCCTGACGGCTGCCATACACAACGGCCTTCGGCGCCAGCTCCAGCAGGTGCCTGATGCACCCCGAATGATCAGGCTCGGTATGGGTGGTAATGATATAGTCGATTTCGGACAGTTCGGTTACCTGCCTGAGTTTGTTAAAATAAACCTCTTTGAAGCTCTCCTTTGCTGTATCAATAATGGCTTTCTTTTCAGCATTGATAAAATAGGAGTTATAGGTGGTACCCTCACGGGTTTCCATTACAATATCGAATGTAACAATATCCTTATCGAGAATGCCCACCCAGGATACATCTTCGGTTACCTTTAATACCTTGTCATCCACCATGATTCAGTTGTATTGATTACAGCGGTAAAAATAACATGTTTTCCGGTATACACAAAAACATGTGGTTGTCTAAAAAGTCCGATAATCGAAGCCGTCATTGCGAACGAAGTGAAGCAATCTCCTGCAAATGAGAAGATTGCTTCGGTGGTACCTCCCTCGCAATGACGGCCACGCTCGTACCTTGCTCGTACCTTGCAATGACGTGGTAAAGACTTTTTACACAGCCTCATTCAAAACAAAAGAGACGCAAAATCTTGCGTCTTGTTCAAAACAAAAAGAGACGCAAAATCTTGCGTCTCTACGGAATGACAAATACACAATAATTATTCAGCGCTGGCGGTGGCAGTGGTACCTGCTGCGGTTTTGGCACATTTACCATCGGCTGTTGCCTGACCCTGCTTGTCGCAACCGGCTTGTTCACATTTGGCTTCAGCACTGGCTTTATCACATGGCTTATCGCATGGTGCATCAGCGGTTGCTTTTTCCTGTGCACAACCGGCATTGGCTGTGGTTTCGGTTTTTTGCTTCTTTGGATCGTCGTCGTTAAACGCCACTGCCGGAACGGCTATAGCTGCCACAAATAATAGGGCCAGCATGGATACAAACATTTTTTTCATGTCTTTACTATTTTGGTTTGTTGCGAATATACGGCCATCCCTTTGAAGATAATGTTAACCGGGTGTTAAAGTAGAGACGCAAAATCTTGCGTCTCTACAGCCGTGAACAATTACCAACAATGCCTGTTGAGGTCAGTATGGCATTAAACCAAAAATTTATATCTTTACTGATAACGATGGTGCTATGGTGAAAGCGCTGAAAAAAGTGTTTTATTTTTATTACGACGGGTTCAAAAGCATGACCGTTGGAAAAAAGCTTTGGATTATCATCCTCATCAAGGTATTCAT
>JAFGVG010000094.1 GCA_016938095.1 Bacteroidales bacterium | reverse complement strand
GCACACAACAACTGGGAACGGCCTGTGTATTTTGCATCCATCGGACATGAGGGTACGCTGGGCCTTGAAAATTATATGCAATTAGAAGGTTTTGCCTACCGCCTCGTTCCTGTCCATTCGCAAAGTATAGGCCGTTATGAAGCCGGTCGCGTAGCCACGGAAGAGTTGTACGAAAACCTCATGAACAAATACCGTTGGGGCCGTATGAACGAGCCCGATGTTTATCTCGATGATTTTCATGTTCGTACCACATCGGTGGTGCGTATGCGAAACCGATTCGTACAACTGGCTGCGGAACTGGCCAACCAGAACGATACAGCCAGGGCTGTTCAGGTACTTGATCGTTGCCTGGAACTGACGCCGAAGGAAAAAATTCCCTTTGACCATGTCATCATCCAGGTTGCCAGCACCTATTACCGGTGTAACCGTTTCGACAAAGCCAACAAACTGGTTGAAGAATTGGGCAAAATTTGCCATGAGCAGTTAAACTATTACCTCGATCAACGTCAGCAATTTGTGGCAGCCATTAACGATGAGGTATTATACCAGTTCCAGGTTTTACAAAATCTTATCAACATCAGTAAAAGTTTTAACCAGATCGCGCTCAGTGATTCACTCAATGGTATCGCCGATAAACACTATCAAAATTACACAACGCTGATGGGAAACCCTTAGAAGAAAAATACACCGGTTAATCCGGGCAGTCACCAAAGACTGTCCGGATTATTTTTTCCGGTGCATCAGGTAATCGGCGAAATCAAGCAAAGCAGACTTTTTACTTTCATCCACACCGAGTTGCTGCAAACTTTTCATGGCGTTTTGATGATAGCTTTCAATCCTTTCCCTCACGTATTTTTCCACCTGAAGATCCACGTAAAAGTCTTTTATGGCTTTAATCTTTTCATCGCGGTCAAACGACTTCCTGTTCAACCAGCCTTTCAGTTTTTCCTGCTGTTTAGGGTTTGCCAGGCGTAAAGCCTCACACAGCAAAATGGTTTTTTTATTGGCGACAATGTCGTTACCGGTAACCTTACCAAAAACAGCCTGATCTGCAAAAGTATCCAGCAGGTCATCCTGTAACTGAAAGGCAATCCCCAAATCACGACCGAAGTCGTACAGCAAACCGGCATCCTTCTCTCCTGCACCACCCAGCAGGGCACCCATTTTCAAGGAGGCAGCCACCAGCACTGCGGTTTTGTATTCTACCATTTTCAGGTATTCGTCAATGGATACGTGGTCTCTGTTTTCATAATCCATATCGAGTTGCTGACCCTCACAGACCTGCAGTGCAGTGAGGTTAAAAACCGGCATGATCTGTGTCAACCGGTTTCCGGACAACTGCGAAAGCAATTCATAGGCTTTGATAAGCATGGCATCGCCCGACAACAGGGCAATATTTACATTCCATTTGGCGTGCACAGTAGGTTGATTGCGACGAAGTGACGACTGATCCATGATGTCGTCATGCATTAACGTAAAGTTGTGAAATATTTCAATCGCAAGAGCAGGCGCAATAGCCTGTTTAACATCGTCTGAGAACAGTTCACAGCTCATTAGCACAAGCGCGGGCCTTATCCGCTTTGCTTCGAGGTCGAGCGTATAACGCACCGGCTCATATAAATTAGCCGGCATTTCCGGCAATTTTAATTTGCCTAAGTGTTGATTGATGATCGATTGACAATCGCTGAGATGTAACATACGGTACGGTTTTTGTTCAAAGATAAAAAATAGGCAGTTGCCAAGCCCGTTTTTATATTCACCAATTAATAATTAATTTTGCGCGGCCGCTTTAGCCTTATTCATTAAACTATCACAACATGTTGCAAATTCAACGGTTCTGTCTGCTGTTAGGCCTGATCATGCTTCCCATGTTGGTTTCGGGCCAGGGTTACGAAATCCGGATAAAAATCAATGGTCTGACCCATCAACAAATCATCCTCGGTCATTATCTCAGTAAATCGATGTACCCCGATGATACGGTTAAACTCGACGATAAAGGATATGGCACGTTCCAGGGCGCTAAAAAGCTTCCGGTTGGTATGTATCTGGTTTATCTTCCCAATTCGCGTTATTTCGATCTTTTGATAGGAGAAGACCAGGTGTTTTCGGTTGAAACCGATACCCTCGACTTTCTGCATAACATGGTTATCAAAGGTGCTGAAGAAAATCAACTATTTCTTGATTTTCAAAAGTATATGACAAATTTACGAACAGAAGCTGATAGTCTTACGCGTCAACTTAAAAAGGTCGTCAGTGCCGATGAACGGCAGAAGTTATCGGATGCACTAAAAACGCTGAATGAAAACAGGATAGCACGCATCAAAAACATTAAAAAAGAGCATCCGGATTACTTCGTTTCAGACTTTCTGAGGGCTACACTGGATATAGAGGTGCCCGATCCTCCAAAAAACGAAAAGGGTGAAATAGATTCGACATGGCAGTACTATTATTACCGCACGCACTATTTCGATTACTTTGATATAAGCGATCCTCGACTGCTCCGCACTCCTTTTTACGAAGACAAGGTGATGACTTACCTGAACAGGGTTGTTCCGCAGGTTCCCGATAGTTTAATCCCACAGGTGGATATGCTGATTGAAAAATCACGAAATGACTCGGCCCTTTTCCGGTATATGCTGATTACCCTTTTCAATTATTACGGCAAAAGCAACATCATGGGTATGGATGCAGTGCATGTGCACATTGCCGATAAGTATTACATAAATCAATCGTGGTGGAGCGACCCCAAATTCATTGCAGAACTGAAAGACCGTACCGAAAAGGCCAAACCGCTGCTTATCGGGGCAGTGGCACCCGATGCCGAGCTGATGTTTGTACCGGCCGATCATTTTAAAAGCGCATTGTCCGATACCGCCCTTAAACGTTTCCCGCATGTGGGTATCAAGGGTAACATCCATCGGGTTGAAGCAAAATTCACCGTGCTGATGTTTTGGGAAGCCGAATGCGGCCATTGCAAAACCATGGTCCCTGAATTACATACACTTTACGAAAAAAGCCTGAAACAACTTGGCGTGCAGGTGCTGGCCATCAACACGCTATTTGGAGAAGACGGCAAGGTCAAATGGGTTGATTTTGTCAATAAAAACAAATTATATGGTTGGATAAATGCCTGGAATCCTTATTCATACGACTTTAAAGTAAAGTATGACATCATTGCTACTCCCATGATTTATATCCTCGATGAAAACAAAAAAATCATTGCGAAAAAGATCAGTCCCGATCAGGTAGAAGGCATCATTACTTCCATTTTAAATTGATATAACCTTAATTATAAATGAATAAACGCATAGACATTAAACTGGTACTCGAAGACGGTAAGGTATTCAACGGTTATTCTTTCGGACATGAGAAATCGGTTTCGGGTGAGGTAGTATTTAATACAGCCATGACAGGCTATCCGGAAAGCCTTACGGATCCATCCTACAAAGGGCAGATTCTGGTACTCACCTACCCCATCGTTGGCAATTACGGCGTTCCCGGAAATCTTACCGAAGATTCGATGTACAAGTTTTTTGAGTCCTATGCGTTGCATATTTCGGGGCTGGTCGTATCGGATTACACGGATGAATACAGTCACTGGAATGCCAACAAAAGCCTGGGTGACTGGCTTGCCGAATATGAGATACCCGGCATATATGGGATCGATACACGTGAATTAACCAAAATCCTGCGTGAAGAAGGAACCATGTTGGGCAAAATCATAGTGGACAACCAAGATGTTCCTTTTTACGATCCCAACCTTGATAACCTGGTGGCACAGGTAAGTACGCGTGAGAAAAAAGTTTATGGCAATGGCAGGTACCGGATTCTGCTGGTGGACTGCGGTGTAAAGTATAATATCATTCGTAATCTCCTTCAACGCGACACCACGGTAACCCTGGTTCCCTGGGATTATGATATTTCGAAAGAAGAATATGACGGGCTTTTTATTTCAAACGGACCCGGTGATCCGAAGCAATGTACCACCACCATTGGCAATCTGAATAAAGCTTTGCAACAGGACATTCCCATTTACGGCATATGTCTGGGCAATCAGTTACTTGCTCTCGCCTCCGGCGCCGATACTTACAAACTTAAATACGGACATCGCAGTCATAACCAGCCTGTTTTGCTATTAGGTACCGATAAAGCTTACATTACTTCGCAGAATCACGGTTTTGCCATCGATAACGACACATTAACCGGTGACTGGGAAACCCTTTTCAGCAACCTGAATGATCAGACCAATGAAGGAATGAAACATAAAAGCAAACCTTTTTTCTCCACCCAATTTCATCCCGAAGCATCAAGCGGTCCACGCGACACCGAATTTCTTTTTGATCAGTTCATAGAACTGGTAGCCCGTTACCGGAAATAATCACTTTCCGGTTTCTGTTACTTCCACCCATTCCCCTTTGGTCTGGGCCGCGTAATTATTATCGTACATGGCCTCACAATAAGGACCGGCCAGGTAATACCTGCCCAAATAAGCAGCATTGAGCTGTACAGCATAAGTTTTGGTCTGCCCCCGCTGCAGATCGAAGTAGGTATAAACACGATCGTCGCGTATATCCTGATACGAAAATGCATTGCGATTCGCCGGCAATTCCAGGTTATCCATGCGGCTGTTGCGAATTTCCCATCCTGCGGGAAATATCTGTGTCAGTGCCAGATCGCGCAAAATAAAGGCGGAAGGATTATGTACCGAGACCACGGCCATAAAATCACTTCCCTGTGCAATCTGGCCCACATTAATGGGCTGACCCTTGAGATCAACATAATTTACATTCACCACAAGATTATTGCTGAAGGTTTTCTCCTCTCCGGCCCTGGGAATACCTTCCATGATAATCCGGGCATAAAGAGGGCCTTTACTGCTGTTCGTCAAGGTTATGGAACCTTCTTTAGCATTCCGGGCCAGCGTAAGGTCTTTTTTGGAAATAGGTTTTGTGGTTTCGACCTGAACAGTCTTCCCATCTTTTGCTTTATAGGTAAAAGCCACTTTACCGGCATGACCCCCTTTGGCATATCCGGCAATTGCTTTCATACAATATGCACTGGTTTGAGTGCTCATCCAATGAGGCGAAGACAGTGCGTCTGCAATTTTCCGGACATAAACCATTCCCCTGGCTTCCTCGTTCAGCAGTGTTAAAGTTTCAAGGATCATGGCCCAATCCCGTTCCAATGAACCATAGCTTGAAGACAACGCATTATAAGGTTTAATTTCAATACTTTCACGTGCAATCATCTCGTTGGCAATGGTTGTTTGACCGCTCAAGGCATATGCAGCAGCAAGCCGCCATCGTGCCTGTACACTAATGTTTGGGGTTTCGCGCAAACGGTTCATAGCACTTATTTCGGGTTTACCGGCCAGGGCCAGTGTATAAAGGCGGTATGCCTGTTCGAGATCGTATTGGTAATACGGATCCTCAATTTGTCTGTTGGTCCACTGACGTGCGATCTGACGCTGGGCTTTAAGCCATCCCGCTTTCATGCCGGAAGGCACTGCGTAACCTTGTTTCTCGGCTTCAAGCAGAAAATGTCCGGCGTAGGAAGTTCCCCACGAATTGGGTACATTGTTTCCGGGCCAATAAGAAAATGCACCTCCCGAGAGCTGGAATCGCTGCAATTTCCGAATACCGGCCTTGATGTTCTCATCCATCCGTGTGCGGGTATGCTCATCCACTTCCATAATGTCGTCGATATACAATTGGGGAAAAACAGCAGAAGTTGTCTGTTCAATACAACCATGCGGATAGGCGATCAGGAACTTCAACCTGCGTTCGGCATCAATGGGCGGAATGCCTGATACCTCGAGCACCGCAGTGTTGGTGTTTTCCATACCCGGCAGGGTATAAGCCAGTGTGCTGGTTTTACCCTGTTCCAATACCAGTCCCTCGGAGGTAATAACGCGCGGATTGGCATTCCTTACATCGAGTTCAATATCATAGGTTGCTGTTTTACCGCCACCTGTAGCTGTCACCTGAACCTTTCCTACGCCTGTTGCCGAAGCAACTTTCAGGTCAAAACTGACCACTTTATCACCGGGTTGTGCAAAAGTTAAGGTTTGGGTGGTGGATGTTTCGGGTTTCAGTAATTCGTTGGTCTTAATGCTTACGGTAACCTGTTTCACCTTGTTGTCCATGGCAAAAACCGTCACCGGCAGTTTAACCGATTCTTCGGGACCTAACACCCTGGGTAAGGTAGCCAGTACCATCAGTGGCTTTTTAACGGCAACCGTTTTTTCTGCTTTCCCGTATGCGCCTTCGTAACCGGCGACAACCATCACCCTCACTGATCCGACATAATTGGGCATAGCCATCCGGTGGCTGTTCTTTTTCTCGGCCTTTAGCGTAAAGGGCCCCAGGTACTGAACAACAGGTTTGAAACGGTTTGCCTTTTCACCGGATTTATCGGCACCCACTTCCTCGTCCCCTCCAATACCAAGGATGCTGGCCAGTTTACCGCCAAAAGCGCCAATAACCAAATCATAAATATCCCAGGTTTTCACGCCCAGGGCTTCGCGGGCATAAAACTTTTCCCACGGATCAGGTGTTTTGAAACGGGTCAGGTCGAGAAGTCCTTCTTCCACAACAGCGAGTGTATAAGTCATGTCGCGGTTATTTTTTTCACTTACCTGAATCGTATATTGTTGCATAGGTTCCAGCACATCGGGCATACTGATCACCGGATTAAGCCTGGTCTGCACGTCCTCAACAAAAAGCGGAATAACACCGTACAACCGCATGGGCATATCATTTTCGGTTTTGGCATGCGGCTGAATAAGACTTACGTGAACATATACATTTGGCGTCATTTCGGCGGTGATGGGAATGCGGTGACGAATCTCGTTCCCGCTTACAGTAAGCCATTCCTTCGAAAGGATACGTGATCCGGACTCGACCGTAAGCAATGCGTTTCCGCTGCCACTGGCAGGAATAGTGATTTCGGCCGTTTCACCCACGGTATATTTTTCCTTGTCGGCGTTGAACGTAAGCATACTTGCAGCTTCGGCATTATCCCGCAGTGGCCTTCCGGCCCAACCTGGCCAGTCGATATAAACAATCCTGCCTGCCGAGTGTCCGCTCGCGGGATCAACTACCCTAACAAAAAACCGGCCCCAATCGGGGTATTTTATCCTGAAATTAAATCTTCCCTTTCCGTTTGAAACAGTCAGTGTTTTGGAAACCAGTGGCTCATAATAGTTACTGCCAATGAAATCTGCCAGGTCGTCACCCGATGACTCCCACCAGTAACGCCAGTCGAGTTTATACACATAAGCCTGCAGATTATTTCGTGAAACCGGGAAGCCCTTTTCATTGAGCAGTACAACATCCACCCAATGAGTGGTATCGGTCAGCAACATGCCCCGCTTGTCTCCTTCGGGAGTACGGATGCCTACATAGGCCGTGTAAGGCGAATACGGAATGGAGAACCTGTCGATACTGAAATCGCCTCCTCTCTCAAACACCCGAGTGGTAAAATTTGCCATTAGCATACCCGGTGCATTATCGCCTATATTGAAATCGGCTGTGACTTTTGCCTGTCCCGCCTCATTCAATGACTGGTCGAAAATCACCTGCTCTTCGGTAACAAATTTCTTGGCCGGATCGGTAAAAGTATAGGCAGTATATTTCTCAAACAGCGTTGGTGCTGTGCTGAAACGCACCGATATGTCCGAACGTAACCCCGAAGCCACAGCACCGTGTAACCAGGTTACCGAAAGATCAGCCTGATTGGCGTTGCTGGCATAAAGCTTATCGGCGTTGAAGTCGAGGTTAATTTTCAGCCGGTTGGGTTTAATGGTTTCGATTTTGATGTTTTTGTTGAAAGTGGTTCCACCGATTTTTACCTTAAGGTTCCAATTTCCGGTAAGAACATCGGGACCTGTGGGAACCTGCCAGGTATAAAAACCGTTCACCCCCGACGTACGGGTAGTGCGTGCAAAAAGCTGTCCTTTTGGATTAAATAACTCAAAACCCACAGGATGGGCTGCTGGCAAACGCTTTTGCTTGTCCTCAATGATGCAAGATAAAAACAATGTATCACCGGGTCGCCATACTCCCCGTTCACCGTAGATGAATGCCTTAATGCCCTTAGAAACTGCGTTCCCTGTCACGTCAAACATGGCCAGCGAAAGCGACGACCCTTCGTCGAGTTTCAGGTAGCCTCTTTGTTTGTCGTGTCTGGCAATCATCAGGTAAGGCTTTTCCGATACTGCTGTGGTGGCAAAACCATTTTTATCGGTAGTGGCCTGACCAACCGGCTGTAACTGGTAATTGTAGACCGTTACTTCGACGCCTTCGATGGGTTGTGAGGATGCCAGACTGGTTACGGCACAAAATACAGTCTGATCGGTACCGGCCTTAGCGGTAAGTCCAAGATCGGAAGCCAGTATGTTACGTGCTACGTTACGCTGCTGAGTGTAATACGACGGAGAACAGGGATTGTCGCGCTCTTCCCAATCATAATCATATCCATACTCATTATAATAGTAATAATCATCATAATAGTCCTCATAGGAGTCCCAGTAGGATGCCTCATATTCTTCCTCGTGTTCTTCCCTGGCTTCTTCTCCGGCTTCGTCTGTGGTTTCCTCATCATCGCATGGATAAAGTGAATAACGTTTGCGGAAAGATATTTCCACACGGTAAATGGCGCCCGGATCTGGTTCAATCAGTTTTGAAAGATCTATGCTGAAACGGTTCCATTTCCCCAGGTCCGCCGGGGCGTGGTTAAGCTTAATGGTTTCCTTATGCACAAGCTTTCCGGCCCGTTTAAGCTGGTTACTGCCATCGAGCCGGTTAACCTGAAGAAAATGCCCTATATTGCTCTCAAAAATCTTGATGATTTTTACATCCACTGCATCGAGATTAACGGCCTCAAAAGGAAAGAACATGCCTGTTGACGAAGGCAGTATGACCCCTTTCCCGACAAGCCTTACAGCAGGCTTTGGTACTTCGAATGATATTTCAGTAGTGTATTGTTCCTTTAACTTATACCCAAGAATGTTCATAAGGCCTTGTCCAATGGTCAGTTCTGTACTGCCGTTCAGTTGATTTTCAGGATAGGCCATGACAATATTTCCTTTAACGGTGTATTCCATAGGTTCGTGATTTTTCAGGTAGATTAACCCGTCAAATGCCTGGTTTTTCTTTATGGGGTCACTGAAAGCGATGCGTATGTATTGTTCTGGGTCATGCACAACGCTTACATCCATTACTTTATAGTCAGCCAGCGATGGCATATCAATATCGGATGATCCCTTAATATCCGGATATTCCTTGGTTGCATCCCACAATAGGGTAACTTTTCCGGGTTCCTCTGTCCGTTGTACGCTATCCACTGTGAAAGTGAAATTTCG
>JAFGVG010000093.1 GCA_016938095.1 Bacteroidales bacterium | reverse complement strand
TGAAAGCGGTTAATATTCCGCTGATCATTGGCGCTTTCATCTTTTTCTTCCTGGGGGGCTATGTACTTTACGGGTCGCTATTCGCCGCCATTGGCGCCGCGGTTGACAACGAAACCGACACCCAGCAATTTATGTTTCCCATCACCATTCCACTTATCATCGGCATTATTGTAATGGTGAATGCTTTTCTGAATCCTTCGGGCAAGCTGGCGGTGATTTTTTCACTGATCCCGCTGACTTCGCCCATTGTGATGATGGCGCGCATACCCTTTGATGTTCCTGCCGGTCAGTTGCTGTTGTCGGCTGTGCTGTTGATAGTGACTTTTCTGGGCACCACCTGGCTGGCCGCCAAAATATACCGTACCGGTATCCTGATGTATGGCAAGAAGATAACCTACGGCGAATTGTGGAAATGGCTCAAGTATTAAAAAAAATCTGTATTTTAGCCTATTGAATCCTGAAGTTGAATTTTATTTCATGCCTTGAAGAATGCGAATTGCTGTTATTGACCTGGGAACCAACACTTTTAACCTGCTGATCGCCGAAACCAACGGGAATGGCGTATACAACATCTTACACAACAGTAAACTACCTGTTAAACTGGGGAAAAATGGTATTGACAAGAAGGAGATCCGTCCCGATGCCATTACCCGCGGACTGAATGCCATTGATCGGCATTTGCATACGGTACATGAGCACAACGTGGAGAAAACCTATGCGTATGCCACATCGGGTATTCGCAGTGCCAAAAACGGGGAGCAGTTTGTGCACATGATCATGCAGCGCTTTAACCTGGAGGTTGAAGTGATATCGGGCGATCGCGAAGCAGAACTTGTTTACCAGGGTGTGCGGCAGGCAGTGCCCCTGAATGGTGAAAAAGCGCTTATCCTCGACATCGGGGGCGGCAGCAATGAGTTCATTATAGCCGACGCCGAAAACATATACTGGAAAAAAAGTTATCCCCTGGGTGTAGCAAGGCTGCTGGCCAAGTTCAAACCATCGGACCCCATCACCATCGAGGAAATCGAATTCATCTCGAATTACCTCGAAGAAAGGTTCTGTGACCTGTTCGACGAGTTTCGCCGGCATAAGGTCACTGCGCTCATCGGCGCATCAGGATCGTTTGAAACCATTGTTGCCATGATCAGGGCTGAAGATCCCGGTTTTGAAACTGAAACCGCGCTGATGCCCGAAGCTGTGGATATTGACCTTGCCGATTTTGAAAACCTATACCAGAAACTGATCAATTCAACCCTTAAGGAGCGCAAACAAATGAAAGGGCTCGAAAGCATGCGCCTTGAAATGATCGTGGTGGCCACCCTTATTATCAAGTTTGTGCTTCAGAAACTGAAAATTAACCGCCTGGTGCAGTCGAATTTTGCCCTTAAAGAGGGTGTGATGTATGAATTACTGCACATGAAAGCTGTTACAGCATAACCATGGCCAATATACTGGTAATCGACGACGAAAAGAGCATACGCAATACCCTGCAGGAGGTGCTCGAGTACGAGAATCACAAAGTAGAACAGGCCACCAACGGATCAGAAGCCCTTGAGTTATTTGGGAACAGCGGTTACGATATTGTATTGTGCGATATAAAAATGCCGGGTATGGATGGCATTGAAGTGCTCGAAAAGCTGCACGAGAAGGCCAGTGATGTCCCCATCATTATGATCTCGGGCCATGGCAATATCGATACGGCTGTCGAAGCCATTAAAAAAGGAGCCTACGATTTTATAGAAAAACCGCTCGACCTCAACCGTCTGCTGGTTTCGGTACGCAATGCCCTGGAGCGAAACGACCTGGTTACCGAAACCAGGGTGCTGAAGCGGAAGATCAGCAAGGCCTATGACATAGTGGGTGAATCACCGGCCATTGTTAAGGTAAAGGAAATGATCGAACGTGTTGCACCGACTGATGCACGGGTGCTGATCACCGGCGATAACGGCACCGGAAAGGAATTGGTAGCCCGGTGGCTGCACGAGAAGAGTCCGCGCGCGAACATGCCGTTTGTGGAAGTGAATTGCGCGGCTATACCTTCGGAACTGATCGAAAGTGAATTGTTTGGTCATGAGAAGGGCGCTTTTACTTCAGCCATTAAGCAACGAAAGGGCAAATTCGAACAGGCCCATGGCGGCACGCTGTTCCTCGACGAAGTGGGCGATATGAGTCTGTCGGCACAGGCCAAAGTGTTGCGCGCGCTTCAGGAACATAAAATATCGCGTGTGGGAAGCGACAAGGATATTGATGTGGATGTGAGGGTTATCACGGCCACCAATAAAAACCTGAAGGAGGAGATCATCCAGAAGAACTTCAGGGAAGACCTTTACCACCGGTTGTCGGTTATCATTATACAGGTGCCATCGCTGAACGACCGTATAGAGGATATTCCGCTACTGGCTGATTATTTCAACGAACAAATTTCCGCGGAATACGGGAAACCCAAAATAGCCATTCTGCCCGATGCCATCAGCGAAATGCAGAAGATAACATGGACCGGTAATATCCGGGAATTCCGCAATGTTTTGGAACGATTGATGATTTTGTGCGATAAGGAAATTACCGGTGCCGATGTCACCGCGTACGCGCAACCCATCTCGCGATGAAAATACGGAAACACCTAACACTTCACTCCCTGTTTTTTTTGTGGACACCGCCGGCTAAGTTGTGGTTGATTCTTATCCCATTGTTACTGCCCGTGGCCGGATGGTTATATATCCAAAGTTCCGGATTGTATTTTCTGCATTGTGTCGATCCGGAATACGGATACCTGCTCAACGGAGTATTGATTGCCTGCGGAAAACCCGATGTGCAATTCATTACCAACCCCGGAATACCCGTTCATTATCTGGTTGCACTGGTCTCATCGGTTATTCATTTTTTCAGGCCGGGTCAACCCTTATTGGAGGATGTGCTTACCCATCCCGAACTATACCTGAAGGCATCACTCTACGCGATAAATTTGCTGAATGCCGTTGCCTTGTTTTTTTTAGGGTACGCTGCTTACCTGTTTACCAAACAAGTTGCGGTTTCCCTGTTTCTTCAGCTGTTGTTTTTTACCCATCTGCTTACCCTTGAGTCCCTGGCACGTCTGATGCCTGAATCGCTCATGGGGATCATCATATGTTGCTGGCTGATAGTATTATTGAAATTGCGTTACACCAGGGATCAATCCGGCGGTTATCACCGTTACGGTTTATTTTTTGGCTTGCTCTTTGCGATAGGTGTGGCTGACAAGCTCACTTTTCTGCCCTTTGTGATACTACCCTTGATGTTGTTACCGGGATGGAAAAACAAATTGATCTTTGGCGGGTATGCCTTGCTGTTCTTTGTTGTTTTTGCCTATCCGGTAACTGTAAATTAT
>JAFGVG010000092.1 GCA_016938095.1 Bacteroidales bacterium | reverse complement strand
TTTTCCCGTAGTATTTTCAGGCGATATTGCATTAATTCGTCGTAGTCCTTAATATCGCGTGTGGTAAGCCTGAGTTCAGGAATTCCGGTTTTTTCAGCCACGTTGATCCACACCTCGGGAACCCAAACTCCTTCGAGATCAGAACATACAGCGTGCAGTTTCTTCATAATGGTCAATTAAAATTAGGGTGCCAAGATAGGCAAATTTTAAAATTTGCCGGTAAGCCATGCCTTAAAATGCGCGTAGTTATTGTCGAGTTTTTCAAAAAACTCTTCACGGTTATCGAGACCTTCGAGTGCAGGGGGCAGAGCAGGATCGACATCGAGATGAGTCCTGATCTCATCGGGAAATTTTGCCGGATGAGCTGTTTCAAGGCATACCGCCAATGATTCGGCTTTATCTTCGTCCGGAAAACGGTTGAAAAAATTCATCAGTCCGGCCCATCCGGCAGCGCCATGTGGTTCAAGTGTTACCTGGTGCCGGTTGTATACATCCCGCATAATTTCTGTGGTATGTTTATCGGTGACGCTCACGGCGTAAATGTCCCTGTGCATTTGTTCCACATCGGGCTGCTGGGTGATGTTGCCATTTTCGTCCATAATACCTCCGTAAAGGGCAACTACACGCGCTATGTTACTGGGGTGTCCCACGTTCATGGCACTTGAAATACAGCTGCGCGAAGGAACAATGGCCTTGTAGTCTCCTGTTTTCCAATATACCGGGACTTCGTCATTTTCGTTAGTGGCGATTATAAATTTCCGAACCGGCAGTCCCATCTTTCTGGCCAGCAAACCACCCATCATATTCCCGAAATTGCCTGAAGGAATTGCGAAGATCATTTCTTCGCCTGGTTTGGCCAATTGCGACCAGGCATAAAAATAATAAAACGATTGGGGGATAAGACGGCCAATGTTTATGGAATTGGCCGAGGAAAGTCCGAGATAATCAAGTTCGGGATCATTAAAAGCTTGTTTTACCAGCGCCTGGCAGTCGTCGAATTTGC
The DNA here is from genome assembly GCA_016938095.1 of Bacteroidales bacterium. GTDB lineage: Bacteria > Bacteroidota > Bacteroidia > Bacteroidales > UBA10428 > UBA5072. Next base: position 3,455 of record JAFGVG010000092.1, on the reverse strand, counting down.
CATTTAATGCAATGATGCTTATATTGTGGCGCAGCGTGGTCATTTGTTTGCGCTGACGGGGTGTGACTTCGTTTTCGGGATACAGGATCACCACATTGATGTTGTCGAGACCATAGAAAGCGTTAGCAATGGCACTGCCGGTATCGCCCGAAGTGGCAGTGAGAATAAGCATTTTCCGGTTCTGTTGTTTCAGAAAATGCTGCATGAGACGACCCATCATACGTGCGGCAAAATCCTTGAAAGAGGCTGTTGGCCCCCTGTCAAGCCGCATGATGTAATTCCGGTGATACACTCTCTCGAGTGGTACCTCAAAATTGTAGGCGTCTTTTACCAGTTTTTCCAGCACATCAACGGCAATTTCGCCCTGCAACATATTGCGTGCAATAACAAAGGCAACCTCGGGGTAAGATTTTCCCTGCAGATTACTGAGTGTGGACTGATCAATGACCGGTATGTGATCGGGCATATATAAGCCCCTGTCGGGGGCCAGGCCTTTCAGCAGGGCTTCTCCGAAAGTTACTTTTGGGGCGTTGCGGTTGGTTGAATAATACAAGATCGGTTGTGGCATAAGTGTATTAAAAAGAGCTTGTCAATAAAGCTGAAAATATGTTTAACTGTTAATGGACTTTAGTTTAAGGCGTTCAGGTATTCAAAGTCCTTTTCCTTGAATTGCGTGAGCGATGCCAGCTTAAGGTCAGAAAAGTCGAAACGGGTGGAGGCGTAATCGTGACTGTCGGGAACGGTTACCAGCTTCATACGGGCGGCCTTGGCTGAAATGGCACCATTCAGCGAATCTTCGAAAGCAAGGCAATTAACGGGATCGATGCCCAGTTTACGCGTGGCACCCAAATACAATGCCGGATGGGGTTTTCCAAATTCCTCGTTCTCTGATGAACTGATGATTTTGAAAAATTCGAACAGGTGAAATTTTTTAAGTGCGGTGGTGATCAGCTTTAGGGGAGAGGAGGAAGCTACGCCAACCGGTATTTTTTTGTCGACGAATAATTGCAGTACATCCAAAAATCCATCCTTGAGGTCGGCACGTTCAAAAATGAGGGATTGCATGGCTTCCATTATTTCCTTGTAAAGCTGGAATGTACTTTTACCGGTCCATTTATGCACGTTATGCCAGTATTGTATGGTATCCTGGGTATTCAGTCCGGTGGTTTGCCTGCACAATTCCGGTTTAAGCTCCACGCCAACTGTTTTGAATACTTCAATCTCTGCTTCAACCCAAAGAGGTTCGGAATCGATGATGATCCCGTCAAAATCAAAAATTACTGCTTTAATCATTTATTTATAATCGGTTATAGGTTGTCTGTTCAAACATTAGCCACCCTTATCACATCAGCAAAAACACCGGCAGCTGTTACATCGGCGCCTGCTCCATATCCTCTTATCACCATGGGCTGTTCGTTGTACCGTAGCGTGGTAATGAGGATGATATTGTTACTTCCTTCAAGCGGATAGGCAGGATGGGTGATATTCACCTCCATCAGTTCAATGGATGCTTTACCGTTTTCGAGACGGGCTACAAACCGGAGTTTTTTGTTTTCGCCGGATAGTTTCTTTCTTCGCGTTTCAAATGAGGCGTCGTGCTTAACTATCGACTTCCAGAAATCGTCGATACTGCCTTCAAAACATGTTTCGGGCAGGAACGGCACAATGTGTATGTCATCCGCCTCCAATGGATAGCCCGATTCGCGCGCCAGTATGAGTAGTTTTCTTTTAACGTCGATTCCGCTCAGGTCGATACGCGGATCGGGTTCTGCAAAGCCGGCATCCATGGCCATACGCACTGCCTGGCTAAGCGGAATATCTTCATTGATGGTGTTGAAAATAAAATTCAGCGTACCGGAAAGCACGGCCTCAAGCTTCACGATTTTGTCCCCGCTACGTATCAGGTCGTTCAGTGTGCTGATGATGGGAAGTCCGGCTCCAACATTGGTTTCATACATGAATTTCACATTGTGCTCACGGGCAGTTTTTTTAAGCTGATCATAGGCTGCATATTCCGATGAGCAGGCGATTTTGTTGGAAGTAACCACCGAAATAAAGGAACTAAGTACCTTGTGATAGGTGGCAGCAATCTGGGCCTCAGCTGTACAATCGATGAAAACACTGTTTCTGAAATTCAGAAATTGCATTTTCTGAATGAAGAGCTCAATGTCAGCTCTTTCGCCCTGCGTTTCCATTTCCCCGGCATAATTGGCCAGGTCAATTCCATCGGGGTTCAGCAACATAAGTTTGGAACGACAGATGCCAATAACGTTTATTTTGAGGTGATTGTCCCTGAGCAGTATTTCCTGCTGGTTTTGTATCTGATTGAGGAGGCTGCTGCCAACGGTTCCGGCGCCAACCAGGTACAGGTGAAGATCACGGTAATGCGAAAGGAAGAAGCCCTCATGAATGACATTCAGTGCTTTACTCAGGTTATCCTTTTTGATCACTATCGAAATGTTTAGCTCCGAAGATCCCTGAGCTGTGGCAATTACGCTGATACCATTCCTGCCCAGCGAAGTAAAAAGATTGGCCGAAATACCCGGCCTGTTCTTCATTTGTTCACCCACAATGGCAATTACCGAGAGTTCCTTTTCCACCAAAACGTTCAGCTCTTTCCTGGTTTTAATTTCAACCTCAAATTCCTGCTGAATGCATTTCAGTGCACGCTCTGAATCTTGGGGGATCAGTGCAAAAGTGATGGAATATTCCGAAGAGGCTTGTGTAATCAGTATTATGTTGACATCGGTACGTGCCAATACGCCGAACAACCGCGATGATATTCCTTTAACCCCAACCATTCCGGCGCCCTGTAATGTAATGAGGTCAATGTCATCGATAGAGGATATTCCTTTAATGGAAGAAGCTCCCGGTTCTCCCGACTCCTGTGAAATTAATGTGCCTTTTCCCTGCGGATTGTTGATATTTTTAATGACAACTTCAATGTTTTTGCTGTAAACCGGGTGAATGGTAGGCGTATAAATAACTTCAGCACCAAAGTGTGAAAGTTCCATGGCTTCGGCATAACTCAGCTGTTCAATGGCCAGTGCTTTTTTTACCTTTTTTGGGTCGGCTGTCATAAACCCGTCCACGTTCGACCATATCTCAAGCTGTTTTACCTCAAGGGCAGCGGCAATTATAGCCGCAGTGTAATCCGATCCGCCCCTGCCCAGCGTGGTAATTTGGCTGTGTTCACTGCTGGCAATAAACCCGGGAACTATACCGGTTTTTTTGTAATTGTTGAACTGTGCCCTGATCAGCCGGTTGGTCAAGGGGAAATTTACATGGGCATTTCCATAATGATCATCGGTTTTGATCAACAGTTTGGCATCGAGCACTTCTGCATTTTCAATTACTTTACTAACGATGTGAGCCGACATGATCTCCCCAAAACTGAGGATCTTGTCCTGAATTTTCGGTGTCAGGTCGTTCAGTTGGTAAACGCCGTTAATGAT
>JAFGVG010000008.1 GCA_016938095.1 Bacteroidales bacterium | reverse complement strand
TCTGCGCATTGTATTGCCCGGTAAGAAAATCATGACCAAACAAAGCTTCAACGGACTAATGGCATCATTACCGGACGATCAGTTCATCCGCGTGCATAAATCATGGGTGGTGAACCTCGCCAGGGTGGAGTCGGTTGAGCGCAACCGCATAAAAATAGGCGACCGCCTCATCCCCATTGGAGAAACATACCGTGATGCTTTCCTTCGCCGGATTGGCCTGATTTAAACCCTTACCACGTTAATTCCTTTAGACGGCCCATTGCCTTCACTACATCTTCGTATGAAGCAAAAGAGGAGAAACGGAAGTACCCTTCGCCGGAGGGGCCGAACCCCGATCCCGGTGTACCTACCACGTTGGATTCGTGAAGCAGCTTATCGAACAGATCCCACGATTTCATTCCCCTGCCGGAGTTAAACCATACATAGGGCGCGTTAACACCGCCATATACCTCGAATCCGAGTGCCGAAAGGCTCTCGCGCATGATCCGTGCATTGTTCATGTAATAGCCAATGGTTTCCTGAACCTCCTTTTTGCCCTCGGGGGTGTAAATGGCTGCTGCAGCTTTCTGAACAGGATACGAAACACCATTGAACTTGGTGGTATGTCTGCGAAACCACAGGGGATGCAATGGCCGGGCTTCACCTTCGGAAGTATACGCCATAAGGTTTTTGGGCACTACCGTATAGGCACAACGCGTGCCGGTAAACCCGGCGGTTTTCGAAAAACTACGAAATTCAATAGCCACTTCCCTGGCGCCCTCAATTTCGTATATCGAATGTGGGATAGCAGGATCTGCGATATAGGCCTCATAAGCCGAATCGAACAGGATCACCGCCTTATTTTCGCGGGCAAAATCTACCCATTTCTTAAGCTCCTGCTTGCTGGCTGTGGTTCCTGTAGGGTTGTTGGGATAACAAAGGAATATCACATCCACTTTTTGCTTTGGCAATTCGGGAATAAAACCATTTTCTGCTGTACAAGGCATGTATACAATACCCTCGTAATAGCCACCGGTTTGGTATTTGCCTGTACGCCCACCCATAACGTTGGTATCGACATACACCGGGTACGCCGGATCCTGTATAGCAATGGTATTATTATTCCCAAATATTTCAAGAATATTACCTGTGTCGCATTTTGAACCATCTGAAACAAAAATCTCGTCGGCCTGAATATCGGCTCCTCTCTGCTGATAATCGTTGGCAGCAATGGCTTCACGCAGAAAATCGTAGCCCTGTTCGGGTCCGTAGCCTTTGAATGTGCGGGCATTTGCCATTTCCTCAACTCCTTCGTGAAAAGCCCTGATAATAGCGGGCGATAGCGGACGGGTCACATCGCCGATACCCATTTTTATGACTTCGGCACCGGGATGTTGCTGTTGAAATTCGCGCACCCTCCTGCCGATTTCCGGGAAGAGATATCCTGCCTGTAGTTTCAAATAGTTTTCGTTTATCTGCGCCATTTTTATATTTTTGCCGCAAATATAACTGAACCAATCCGCTTTGTAAAATAATGATTTATATTTATTCAAAAGTCAGCCGCGAAAAACAGTTTTTTGGTCATACCAATCCCATAGCGCTTACCGAAAAATTTGGCAGCCCGCTTTTTGTTTACAGCGAAAACATTTTGCGCAGCCGTTGCCGCGATATGAAGCAGCTGATCGACTATCCGAATTTCACCGTTAACTACTCCCCTAAGGCCAACAGTAACCTTGAACTGCTTAAGATTGTTCGCAGCGAAGGCCTTAAAGTTGATGCCATGTCGCCCGGTGAAATATACGTTAACCTGCTGGCCGGATATAACCCCGAAGACATTTTTTTCATCAGCAACAACATCAGCGACGATGAATTTCAATATGCCCTGCATGCCGGCGTAAAAATTTCGGTTGATTCGGTTGCCCAACTCGAAAAATACGGAAAGCTCAATCCCGGCGGTAAGGTGGCATTCAGGCTTAACCCGGGCGTTGGTGCAGGCCACCACGACAAGGTAAAGACAGCAGGACAAAAGACCAAGTTTGGTGTTGAAATGGGCCAGGTGCCATTGGTAAAAGAAATCATTGAAAAATACAATCTCAGGCTTACCGGTATTAATCAGCATATCGGTTCACTGTTCATGAGCGGGGAAACTTACCTGCAAAGTACGTACAACATTTTGTCGGTTGCCAAACAATTCGAAGATCTCGAATTCATTGACCTGGGCGGTGGATTTGGCATTCCCTACCAGAAGCAATCGGGACAGTCGCGACTTGACCTCACTGAACTCGGATCGAAGCTCACAGAGGTGGTCACCACCTGGGTAGAAGAATACGGCAAGGCCATTGAGTTCAAAATTGAACCCGGCCGCTATATTGTGGCCGAATCCTGCATTCTGCTGGGTACCGTTAACGCGGTAAAAACCAATTACCAACTGAAATACATTGGTACCGACCTCGGCTTCAACGTACTGGTGCGCCCTACCATGTACGACTCACACCACGACGTGGAAATATACCGGGAAAGCGGTATCCCTTCAACCCGTGACGAAGCAGTAAGAATTGTGGGCAACATTTGTGAAACAGGCGATATCATTGCCAAAGACAGGTTAATGCCCGAAATTTTTGAGAACGATATACTGGGTGTGCTCGACAGCGGAGCTTACGGCTATTCCATGAGTTCAAACTACAATAACCGGCTACGCCCTGCCGAGGTTCTTATTGATCCACAGGGAAATCCACAACTTATCAGGCGGAGGGATACCCTCGAAGATCTTGTCCGGAATTATATACTTTAATTTACTGAAAAATACCCACCGATGGAGAAGAACAGCTTTGTAAAAATGCACGGACTGGGCAATGAATACATTGTCCTCGACAGTGCCAATATCGATTTTCAGCTTACCCGTCAGGCCATCATGCGGCTCTGCAATATTCACTTCGGCATAGGCTCCGATGGTATTGTCATGAAAGTGCCTTCGACAAAGGCCGATTTTGGCTTCAGGGTATATAACCCCGATGGTTCCGAAGCCGAGAAAAGCGGGAACGGATT
>JAFGVG010000091.1 GCA_016938095.1 Bacteroidales bacterium | reverse complement strand
TACTTTTAATATTGCCCTTATTGGATGTGGTACCGTTGGCGGAGGAGTGGTTAAAATCCTCAGTGAAATGAACCATACCCTGAATGACAGGGCTGGAAGGCCTGTAAAAATTGCCAAAATAGTAGAGCTAAATCCTGAAAGCGCCATACAACGATTTGGAATTGCAAATGATGCCTTTTGCGGGGAAGGTAAAAGGCTGTCTGCTGATGAGGCAAACAATTATATCAATGAAATTCTGAACGATCGCGAAATTGATCTGGTTGTGGAAACAGTTGGAGGTACCGGCGATTTTGTTTTTAACCTTTGTGTGGATGTCTGTAAATCGGGTAAGCACCTTGTTTCAGCCAATAAAGCGCTTCTTGCCGAACGCGGAAAGACCATATTCAAAGCAGCAGAAGAAAACAATGTCTCGGTAGGCTTTGAGGCTGCCGTTTGCGGTGCAATACCAATTATCAAAACTATCAAAGAAAGCTTCACAGGTGATGAAATTGTTTCTGTATCGGGTATTCTTAATGGTACCAGCAATTATATCCTGTCACGCATGATTGATGAAAACCTGAGCTTTGATCAGGCCTTGTCGTTCGCACAGCAGGCTGGTTATGCCGAAGCTGATCCGACACTGGACATAAGCGGTGGAGATGCAGCGCATAAGTTGATCATCCTGATGAAACTGATCTTTGGTATTGATGTTACCATGGAAGAACTCAAATACCAGGGTATTCAGCATATCTCAAATACCGATATGGACTACGCCCGTGAAATTGATGCCCGGTTCAAGCTCATCTGCTTTGCACGGCACGACGGGGAATATATATACGGTGGCGTTTGTCCCATGATGGTAAAAAGCGAAAACATCCTCTCGGGTGTTAACGGGGCCACCAATGCCATTCGTGTCATTAATAAGTATTCTGGTAAGCACATCCTGATCGGAGCCGGGGCAGGATCTTCCGAAACAGCAAGTTCCATTGTGGCTGATATTTTATTCATTGCCCGTTATAACGACAGGATGAATCGCGTGCTGCCCAATGGAAAACTAAAATTCAAAGGCCTCAAAGACTATACGCTTCCTTATGTGATAACTTTTGAAACCGAGGACAAACCCGGTATTACCGGTTTGGTAACCACAGAAATAGGCCGGCAAAACATCAATATTTACACTGTAACGCATAACCGGCATGTTTCCGAAAAGGCATTGTTTTCAATCGAAACACAGGCCTGCACACTCAAGCAAATCAACGCCGCCATTGCAGAAATCAAAACCAAAGGAATCCTGAAATGCGATCCTGTGGTGTATCCGATATTGTATTAGGATTGACTGCTGTAATCCGGAAATTCATTTACAGGACAGGTAAACCGTTATTTATACAATCCATTCTCATGGCCGAATAAACATGGGACACATGCACTGGACAATTCCTGAATAAACAAAAATTTCAAACCGGATAGAGAGAATTACTATTGTGTTCAATGGTTAATATGCATTAAATTGATCATTTTCCCATTTTACAGGATTGTTGATTATGTATTCCCTTATTCTTTGGTATTCTTCACCATCACGGATAATGTGGTCGTGAAAACGGGGTTGCCATACCGAAGAGACGCACGGCCGTGCGTCTCATTCAAATCGGGACAATCCGGTTGAGACGCACGGCCGTGCGTCTCTACGTCATTGGTATTTTCAATCCGTAAAATTGCATGCAAATGATTGGGCATAATAACGAATGTGTCACAAAATAATTCCTTTCTGATTTCAAACGATTTATTCCATTCCTCCTGAACAATAATGCCCTCCGGTGACAACATCATGGAAAGATTTTCGATATGTCCGAAAATAGGTGCCCGTTGGAATGTACAAATGGTAATATAATACAATCCCTCCTGTGCATAATCCCGGAAGGGTGCCCTTGCAGATGATATACGGTATTTGTTTCTAAATTTGTCCATAACACAAAATATATGGAAATTACGCACTAATCTTGTAAAAATATCTTTCACCACATGCTCCACAATCGCAATCTCAACCAGGGTTATAAATTTAATAAATCTATCCGTGTTTTCAATCCCTGATGGATTGCATGTTTATAGTTTTTCAGTATTCTGATTTCAGTGATCCCGGATAAGCTTACTTTTCCTGTTGTATATGACAAACACCACCATCAGCAAACAGGCTGCAAATGCCATGGCCGAACCAAAATAGAAAGGGGCATTGGCATTCACCTTATCATATAAAGTGCCTGCTATCAGGCTTGCCGGAAGAAGAGTTACACCCAAAATGGCATGGTACAATCCAAAACTGGTTCCCTTCAGCTCCTTACTGACCAGGTCGGATACCAGCGCTTTTTGTGTTCCGTCGGTTAATGCGCTGTAAAAGCCATACATAACAAAAAGGAGCATGAAAATACCGATGTGGTTGAACCTGCCAAACAGGTAATAAACAACTGCGTATACAAGAAAACCTACCATGATCAGTTTTTCACGACCGATCCGATCAGACAGCTTCCCGGCAGGAATGGCAAAAAACACTGAAACTGTATTGAAAATCATGTAAACAAAAGGAACATACGATTTATCGATCCCCGTTTCGGCAGTTTTCACCAGCAGGAGTGCATCTGCTGAGTTGCCGAGGGTGAAAACAAAAATGATGACCAGGAAGTAATAGAATTTCCGCGGAAGCTGCTTAAAGCGAAAGGTCTGTTGGTTCTCACTTTTTCGGGCTTTGGCTTCCTTAATGAACAGGGTAATGGTCAAGACACCCAGTAATGCCGGGATGGTAGCGATCAGAAAGATGTGCTTATAGCTTAGCGGGAAAAGTGTTAAGAGCAGAAAGGCAGTCAACGGGCCGATAATGGCGCCACTGTTGTCCATGGCCTTGTGAAAACCGAAATTCTTCCCGGCTTCGTTGTTTTGAACAGAACCACTGATCAGACTGTCGCGCGGAGCGGTACGGATTCCTTTCCCGATGCGTTCGGCAAACCTTATGAATAATACCTGAACAGGTTTTCCGGCCAGCGAATACAGCGGTGTAACTAAAGCAGTGATGCCATATCCGATCAGCATAAAGGGCTTGTTTTTCCCAATTTTATCGCTCCAGTAACCCGAAAATGCTTTCAATAACGAGGCCGTGCTTTCCGCAATCCCTTCAATCAGTGAAATGGCCGTTTTTGATGCGCCTATCGACAGCAAAAACAGGGGCATCACACTATAAATTAATTTGATGGATGTATCGGTAAAGAAACTCGTAAGTCCGGTAAAGAATACATTCCTTTCCAATCCAAATATTTGGTTTTTACTCATGAATTATTGCAGGTTATCCTACCGTATAAAAATACACCATTTCTGCTTAAAGAAATAGTAGCATTTCTTTCATGAGTAAACTCCAGACTGCTTGTTCACAATGACGTTAAATAAATGGATTTTTCAGAAAGTCTTTAATTCTATTCTGCGAACAGGCTGTCAGTTTTGATAAACACACCTTGGTCGTATTTGCTTCTCTCTTTCCTTTCAATTATTTCATGCAGTTTTTTCGACTTGCTGATGATTTGCATTTATTGTTTATCAGGCTTTAACGCTTCAATTACCACAAAACTACCTTTGTCATTACCGGTAGTCGGGTTTTCAACTGCGGTCACGTTCGTTGAAAATAAAGTCTGACAAGTGTTGAACCCATAAAATCCGGTCTCTTTCAG
>JAFGVG010000090.1 GCA_016938095.1 Bacteroidales bacterium | reverse complement strand
TAACCAATGTGTTAGTATGTTGGAAATTGTCATCGGTTGTATAAGCAGGGGTTCTCACCAGTTCACCCCCGTCGTCTTTCACAATCAGTGCATGCCGGTCACTGGTAAAATCGCCCAAAAAGCCAAATGGAATGGTCTGACTGGTGCATTCGAGCCACACCGTATCGCCACTGAGAGGTACACAAAGAATAATATGATCAAATGGATCGTAGATTAATCCGGGTAGTACCTGGGGAAAATCTCCACCGGATTCCACCAGTGCATAATGTGATGTAATGTCTACGGTTTTCAGCAAGGCCTTCATATAGTTGGTCAGTCCCTTGCAATCGCTGTATCCCACTTCATCAACCATTACAGCTTCCATGGGCTGAAACCCGCCAATTCCAAGCTGAATACCAAAGTACCGCATACGGCTTTGCATATATTCATAAAGGAATTTTACTTTTTCCTTTTCATCGGGAATGTTAACAACCATATCCTGAATTTCGCGGACCCGGTTTTCGGGCAGTACATCCCTGCCCTTATTAATCATGGCCTGCCACCTGGCGAAATCGTTCCACGATTTATTTAAACCTTCGAAGCCGCCAACCGAAAAAACCGAGGGTGAGGTAAATACTGTAGGTGTATAACGGAAGAGATCGTCACTGAATGGCTCACTGTCAACAGCTTTTATATTGGATACTGTCCATATGTATGACTTAACCGTTTCCATGATTTTTATGGTTGGCTGATCCATAGGCAGGTTAAACTGCCTGTAAAAGAGCTCGTAATCCAAAGGTGTATTGATCTTAAGAGTGGATTTTTCGGTTGACAGATTGTAATTTCCGGGCACAGCCAAATCGGGGAAATAATAGGATCCGTCATAGGTAACTTCGTATTCCACCTCAAGCGTGTAAGGGTATTGCGAAACGAGTGGATTCAGGGCTTTATAACGCAGATCGTCGAACTGAAGGTACGTACTGGAATAGGGCAGATCAATTATGTCGGAGGGCTTACTCTTCCTGATCAGTTTCCCGTTGGCATCATAAAGATTTCCCTTGATATTGGTCACCGATCTGAATTGATCATATGGAATGACCACCGTGGCAAATTTATCGCCGTTTTTGTTCAGAACGGTTATAACCCTGCGATACCTGCCTGTGTTTTTCCGGGCCGATAAATAGGTATACTCGGCAAACTCTTCCCTGATTACCGCATTGGCATTATTGCGTAAAGAATCTGCAATAGAAGAAGATGCAAATTGGTTATCCTGCCCCAGGAGCATGAGCGCGGTTAACCAACAACCGGCATACATAAAAAGTAATCGCAACATAGCTGTCGTTTAAATAAGAATGCGAAATCAGGTTGTTTTTTTCAATACAATCTTTTCAGCTTGCTTTTGCACCATTTGTCCAAAAAACTCCTTAAGCAGCTTGTATTCCTCAGTACTGTATGTGGACTTGCTGATATTGAGGGTACTCATCACCTGCAACGATTTTCCGTTGGCTGCAATCCGGTAGGTAAAACGGGTTTTACCATCGGGAAGTGCCAGCAGCAGATCAGCAGGCTTCTCGTCAATCGTATAACCTTCAGGCAAATCGTAGGTGATAATATCCTTGTAAATACGAGGATAGGTAAAATCAACCGGGAAACTGCGTTCCTCAAGTCTGAAAGGATTGTTCTCCCAACGAGCATAAATAAGCGGTGTAAAGGTAAGCAGGTTGCCTGCTGATAAAACTACATCCTGAATATCTGCCTCCCAGTTTTCGCTGAACGATTTATGCAGACTATCAAGGTCGTTCATGTTGTAGTTTTGTATTTGCATGCCCTTGTAATTGTCTTCGATGGTTCTGACATATTCATCCTGGTCTTTTTTGGCCTTAATGGTCATGCGTTTATCAAGTGCTGCATAGTTCCCATACAAATGCTCTATTTTGCCTTTCATAATGCCGTCGCTGGTGAGGGCAACCTGAGCTACCGTAGTATGTTCATAACGTTGCGTGCTGTTCAGATCAATCCAACCGGGCCGGCTTTCGCTGATCACCCTGCCCTGTCCGTTTATGCACCTGGGCATTAACATATTATAGGAACATGTCTTTTCGGTTGCATCCATCAGGTAAATATTATCGCCTATTTTCACCGATGCAATCACATAATTGAATTGTCCCAGCATAATTTGTGCCGGATGAATGGTACCGTTACTGCGGGTACTGATAATAACCGGATCGGCATCAATGCCCATTTCCTTCAGCAAGGCCACCAGGGTAAGGTTAATATCAGCAGAACTGCCCGATTTATCATCCCATGCTTTCCGGATGCTTTCGGTAACATAAATCCGGTTTAGGCCATTCCATTTCATGGCATTACGAATCTGAACAAAAGCTGCTGCCACCTGCTGCTCGGGTTTATCGTTGGCGGCCTTTATGGCCATGGCAATGTCCTTTAGTACGCCACCCCTTTTGAGTTGCAGACCAAAATCCTCGTCATCGAGCAATTCCTTGTTAATGGACTCCCACGACTTGGTGTAATTCTTAACCATGCCGTAAGGAGGTTTAAATGCTGCCAATTCAAATTGAATGGTTGAAACATAGTTGGAAGAAGAATTCATAAAAGGCTCTTCTTTAAAAGCTGGAGCATCCTGAACGACAAAACGGAAATTACTCTCCTGATAGTCGATTTTGCTGGTGGATGCAGTGGATCGGGTAACATATGTCCCTGATCTTTCTATTTCCGTAAAAGTAATGCTTTTAGGTTTTATGGTGGATTCATTGGTATTAAAAGTCAGGAATCCTTTTTGAAGTTTTTTGAAATCAAACCACTCAGGGTAGGCAACCCTGTATTCGCTCCACCTGGCCGGTATGGCATACTGGAAATTCCAGTCGGGAAATTCCATCAGGTTCGACTTAATAGACAATTCATATTCGATGATACTTCCCTCCCGTACGTTGGGCAGGGTGAATTTTCTCTCTGTTCTTTTTTTGTCAACAGGTTGGTCGTTGATCATGCTTTTTTCAAGATTGGATTCAACCATCTTGCCGTTTTCCATGTTGTAAACACGCCCTTTCAGTGTCATCACTTCCTGCTCAATATTCCCGTAATTGTAAAGCACCAGGCTATGTGTTGCCCAACTATACCCCGATTTCTTGAAAATCTTGGCCCGGAAATGCTGGGTGTACTTGATAACGAATCCGTCAAACTGGTCGTAAACCAGTTCGGCCATGCCGTAATCGCCCAGTACAACCGCTTCGGCTGTAGTATCGCCGGGATAGCTGGCCATGGTAAAATCTTCGGGATCGATTTTACCGAATTTCATGGGCTCTTTTTGTGCATTTACAGCGACAGAAACAAGCAGGCAAAAGCCTGTAACAATGCCTGCAAAAAATCGAATAGCATTTTTCATGAGTGTAACATTAGGTATGAGTATAATTTTTTTTAACTGATCATAACTGGTTAACTTGAACAGTAATTCTTAAGTTTAAACATTTTGGTTCAATGTTTTTCCGATGACACTGTATTTTTATCAACAGCTTGCCTTATCTTTGAATCGCAATAATGTATCGTACCCCGCGTTAACCAATAAACAACTTGTATGAGATTTACGTTTGTCTGGCTGTTTTTGTTTCTGAATTTGCCTTTTTTTCCCAGTTATGCGCAGATTACCTATCCCGAACCGGCACCCTTATACCTGGTAACCGTTGATCCGGAAACTGGTTTTGACATTATTGCCTGGTATCCGACACCTTCGGCTGATTATATTGAATACTACCGTGTGCTGGAATCCAGGCCTACCCCGGCAGATGAACCTCAGCGCTATGCCGAGATCTCTGCTGAAGTTTACGACACCTTTTATGTGAATGTCAATGCACGTTCGGGTGAAAGTTCCATCGGCTATAACGTTCGGGCTATTGATGACCGGGGCAATGGTGATATCCGGAACGGGAATATTCAGGGTATACCCGATAGTACCATTTTCCTTTCGGCCGAAATTGATACCTGCATGGCCACCGTTAACCTTACCTGGAATGATTACAACAACTGGCGCGGATCAATAGCCGGATACAATATTTACAGGCGACTGGGTCCGGGAATTTATGAAAACATGGCCACCTTGCAGCCCGGGGGGAAAACAAACACCCATATTCTAACAAATCTGACTGTAAATCAGCCTTACGAGGTGTTTGTCGAAGCTATTCATACTGACGGTCGTAAATCCACATCCAACAAGGTAACCGTGCTTACCCACATGTCGCAGGCACCCAGCTTTTTAAATGCCGACTATGCCACCCTTGGCGCCGATGATCATATCACCCTGTCGTTTACCGTGGACGCTTCCTCCTCATTTGACAGGTATAATCTTTTGCGCAGCAACCAGATAGACGGTGAATACACACGTATTGATTCGTTTAATACCACACAGGCCAGTTTTATTTATACCGACGAGGTTCCTTTTACTTCGGCCGTTTATTATTACAAACTCCAGGTTGTTAACCACTGCAATACCGGTGGTATGGAATCGAACCATGCCAACAATATCATCCTGGCCGGAACCCTTGAAGGTAACACGGTGTCGCTGCAGTGGAATGAATATGCCGACTGGCAGGGAGGCGTCAATTACTACCAGGTTACCCGAACCATCGGGCAGTCGGTTCCATTGAGCGAAACAGTATATACGGGCACTGAACTTTCATTTAACGATGACCTGAGTAGCCTGATCAATCCGCTTGATCCCCTGGAAGGTATAGTGTGTTACAGTATACAGGCCGTTGAAAATCAAAATATTTATGGTATTCAGGGTATGAGTATTTCCAATCGAATCTGCTTCTCCATACATCCTGAAGTACGGATTCCCAATGCTTTCATTCCCAATGACACCGAAGTCGCCAACCAGGTTTTCGGCCCGGTCTTCACTTTTTTACCCGAACGTTATACCCTGATCATTTACAACGGACACGGCCTGAAAATCTGGGAAGGCTCAGAAGCATGGGACGGAAGGGTTAACGGCAAATACGTGCGTGAAGGCGTTTACCTCTACCATTTAAAAATAAGCCAACATTCGGGCGGCAGCAATGAATACCATGGCAGTGTAACAGTTTTATACCGTTAGCATTCGGAATTTCGCCGGTATCGCCTCATCACTTTTTTTACTACCTTTGCAAAACCAGCTTAGGTTTTCTTTTTGATCACTTTACATGAGTTCAACTTTATCGGCGGAAGAAATTAGGGTCAAGCGGGAATTCAACGAACTACTTGAAAATTGCGTTCGTTGCAATAAGCGCAGTGACAAGGCCATGATAAGAAAGGCCTTTAAAATTGCCTATAATGCGCATAAAGGAGCATTAAGGTTGTCGGGAGAACCTTATATTATCCATCCCATTGCTGTTGCACGGATCGTTACCCAGGAGATGGGGTTGGGTGTCAAGGCAATTATAGCGGCATTGCTGCACGATGTAGTAGAAGATACCGAGTTTTCGCTCGAAGAAATAGAAAACCATTTTGGACCCAAAATCGCCTCCATCGTTGACGGTCTGACAAAGATTTCCGGTGTATTTGATAAGAATTCCACCCTGCAGGCCGAAAATTTCAGGAAGATGCTCTTAACTTTATCGGATGATGTGAGGGTGATACTGATTAAGCTGGCCGACCGTTTACATAATATGCGGACATTGGGATCCCTGCCTACAGTAAAGCAGATGAAAATCTCTGCCGAAACGCTTTACCTGTATGCTCCCCTGGCCCATCGACTTGGTTTTTATTCTATTAAAAACGAACTCGAAGACCTTAGCCTGAAATACAGGTATCCTAAAATATTTCAGGAATTATCCGACAAGGTAAAAAACCAGGAGAAAAGCCACGAAGCATTTATTAAGGCATTTGCCAGGCCTATTGAAGAACAGCTCGATAAAAATGGCATCACTTTCGAAATCAGTGGCCGGTACAAGTCGATTTACTCCATCTGGAACAAGATGCAGACCAAAAATATACCTTTTGAGGAGGTATACGACTTAATGGCAATCCGGATTGTATTTGACCCCCTGCCCCAGATTCCGGAAAAAACGCAGTGCTGGAACATCTATTCGATGATCACCGACATATACATGCCAAAACCCGAAAGAATACGCGACTGGGTAAGCACTCCAAAAGCCAATGGTTACGAAGCGCTGCATGCCACCGTAATGGGTCCCCAGGGTAACTGGATGGAAGTGCAGATCCGATCGCGCCGAATGGATGACATTGCTGAACGGGGATTTGCCGCTCACTGGAAATATAAAACCGAGAGTTCGCAGGAGAGTGAACTCGACAAATGGCTGAAACGTATACAGGAATTGCTTGCCAATCCCAATTCGGATGCAATTGAATTTATCGACGATTTTAAACTGAACCTTTTTGCCTCCGAGATTTTCATTTTCACCCCAAAAGGCGACACCCGAACCCTGCCGGTTGACAGCACAGTGCTTGATTTTGCTTACGAAATTCATAGTGAAATCGGTCATAGAGCCATTGGCGCCAAAGTGAATCACCGTTTGGTGCCCCTTAACCATAAGCTGAAAAGTGGCGATCAGGTTGAGATCATTACTTCCGACACTTACAGACCCCGGTTAGAATGGTTGAATAATGTAGTAACCCTTAAGGCCAAAACAGCTATAAAAGATGCCCTGAAGGCCGAAAACAAAAACAGAATTGAAAAAGGGAAAAAACTGTTAGAAGAAAAGCTGTTGGAAATTAAGCTTAGGCCAAATGCACGTATTTTGCAGAAAATGTTACTAACATATGACATTTCCACCAAAGACGAGCTATACAGCAAGATTGGCATGAATATGATACAACTTGACGATCTTGAAAATGTGTTAAAGCAAAACACTAAAAACAAATGGGTAAATTACTGGAGTTTACAACTGGGGAAAACATCGTCACGTGTACGTAAACCCGCGCTCACGCACAGTCATCATAAAACCAGCCGGCAATCGCCGGTGCTGTTAAAAGAAAATATCAACGATGCCACTACCGATTATTCCATTGCCAAATGCTGTAATCCCATTCCGGGTGACAACGTAATCGGTTTCAGAGATGCAAATGACGAGGAAAGTATCACTATCCACCAGGCCAAATGCCCTACTGCCATTCGCCTGCTGTCGAGCCACAGTGAACTGCTGGTGCCGGTAAAATGGACAACCCATAAACTGTTGTCGTTCCTTGTTAAAGTGGCCATCAGCGGCATCGACCGCTTTGGCATTTACAACGACATCACCACTGTTATCTGCCAGGAACTGAATGTAAATATCCGTGCAATCAACCTCTCAAGTCACGACGGCGTTTGGGAAGGCACCATGGATTTATATGTGCACGATGCAAAAGACCTGAACAAACTGGCTATGGAACTTGGAAAAATTAAAGGTGTAGATGCTGTTAAACGTGTGGAAGCCACCCCTGAATTAATTTAAATTTATTCTAAATAATAAGGGGCATGAGAAAAAAATATTTAATTTAGTCCGTCATTTTAACGCCTAACCTATGGTTTCCGCTGAAACGAAAGAAACAGTCAGAAAAATATTTATCAACTACCTCGAGAAGAAAGGGCATCGTAAAACCCCGGAGCGTTATGCCATTTTAGATGAAATATACTCCCGCGAAGGTCATTTCGATATAGAAACCCTTTATGTTTACATGAAGAACAAAAACTACAGGGTTAGTCGTGCTACCTTATATAATACCATTGAATTGCTGCTCGATTGTAACCTGGTAGTAAAACACCAATTTGGTAAAAACATTGCACAGTTTGAAAAGGCATACCAATGCATGCAGCACGATCACCTGATTGACGTTGATACCGGCAGGGTAATTGAATTTTGTGACCCCCGCATGCAGGAAATCATTAATACAGCCTGTGAATTAAATGGTTTTGAACCCTCGCACCATTCACTTTACATATACGGCAGAAAAAAAGATGCGGAAGTAAAATAAGGCAGAACAATATAACAACCTTATTTAATGCGTTTTAGGCAGCTTTTTGATTGTAAAAATCCGGTTTGAAGATTAAAAAAAATTACTACCTTCGGGGCGCATAACACCCCTGTTGCAACAGGGTAATTCCTGCATGTTGGACAGGCCTGCATAACAAATTGCAAACTGAGGTCAGGGTGTTTTGGCAAAGCTTTGACAATAAATTTTAATGCTAATGAAAGCAGATGTTTTACTGGGCCTTCAGTGGGGTGACGAAGGGAAAGGGAAGATTGTGGATGTGCTTACACCCAAGTACGATGTTATAACCCGTTTTCAGGGAGGACCTAATGCGGGACATTCGCTCGAATTCAACCAAATCAAGCATGTGTTGCACACCATACCTTCAGGCGTTTTTCACGATGGCCAGGTTAACATTATTGGAAACGGAGTGGTTATTGATCCGGTGATTTTCAAAAAAGAAACCGAGTCCATAGCGAAACTTGGTGTTAATCTCATTCCAAAATTGTTTATTTCCAGGAAGGCACATTTAATTTTGCCTTCCCATCGCATCCTCGATGCGGCATCTGAAGCAGCAAAGGGAATCACAAAAATTGGCAGTACCCTTAAAGGTATCGGCCCCACTTACATGGATAAAACAGGTCGTAATGGCCTGAGGGTTGGCGACATCCTGTCGGCCGATTTTCTCGACAAATACAATCATCTCAAAAAGAAGCACATTGATTTGCTTCGGCTTTACGATTTCGTATACAATATTGAAGAACAGGAGGCACAATGGTTTGCCGGAATTGAGGAATTACGCCGGTATACCATTGTTGACAGTGAGTTTGAAATAAACCATTTCCTGAGCGCCGGCAAAAAGGTCCTTGCCGAAGGGGCACAAGGTACAATGCTCGACATTGATTTCGGGTCGTATCCTTTTGTGACCTCCTCCAATACCATAAGCGCCGGTGCCTGTACCGGGCTTGGCATTGCACCCACACGTATTGGCGAAGTCTTCGGGGTTTTCAAAGCCTATTGCACGCGGGTTGGTTCAGGTCCCTTCCCTACCGAACTGCTGGATGAAACGGGTGAGCGTCTTCGCCAAAAAGGCCACGAATTTGGGGCAACAACAGGAAGGCCACGGAGATGTGGCTGGCTTGATCTGGTAGCCCTTAAGTATTCCATCATGATCAACGGTGTTACCCAGTTATTCATGACCAAAGCCGATGTATTGTCGGAATTTGAATACATAAAGGTTTGTACCGGTTACAACGTAAACGGACATATTACGGAAAGACTACCTTATGATCTGAATGAGGTGGATTCGGCCGAATATTTCGAATTTAAAGGATGGGACAAGGATTTGACACAGGTGGACAACAAAGAAGACATACCTGATAACCTGAACAAATACATACAATTTATTGAAAAGGAAACCGGCCTTCCCATTACCATTGTATCATTGGGCCCCGACAGAAAGCAGATTCTTTACAGGTAAATCACCCTTTCCTGGTCAACTCCAGGCCATAGCCCGATGTTTTATCATCGTGTTTCAACAGAAAGGCAAATACCAGCGCAACAACACCAAGACCTGAAAACAGGATCATGGTGGGTGTATAATTCAATGGAGTGCCAGCAGCAATGTTCTTATTGGTAATATCCAGCACATATCCGGCAATAATGGGTATGGCAAAGAGCCCCAGGTTTTGCAAACTAAACATAATACCATAGGCCGTTCCCAGCCTGTTTTCACTGACAATCCTTGCTACGCTGGGCCACATAGCAGCCGGAACCAACGAAAATGCTATACCCAACAACACACAAAGCAGGTAGGGATTGGCATGTGTGAAAGCAAATGTCAGATGCACGGCAATGAGGATCAACGATCCCAGTATCATTAGACTTGCGGCACGGCCACGGTTGTCGACAAGCCAGCCAAAGATGGGTGTAAACAATACCGTGCCAATAGGCAACCAGAACGTTATATCACCGCTGGTTTCCTGCGAAACGCCATACCTATTTAAAAAGAAATCAGGGGCGTATTTCAGAAAGGGAAAGAAAGCAGCG
Source organism: Bacteroidales bacterium (assembly GCA_016938095.1). Classification (GTDB taxonomy): domain Bacteria; phylum Bacteroidota; class Bacteroidia; order Bacteroidales; family UBA10428; genus UBA5072. The sequence continues at coordinate 2,007 of JAFGVG010000090.1, read as the reverse complement.
TAAAAAGTAACGCATAAGAGGGTGATATAAATAAAAGAACGTGCCTTAAACAAGTTGGTAACGTCACTTATCTTGAATTTTTCACTGTCGTCAGCAACCGGATTGGCATTCCGGATTTGCCTGTCGAGCCGGTAATCATTGACCAGGTATACAATAAAAGTAAGAAAGGTTATCGACAAAAGTAAAGCCCCGAACCATATGGGCATAAGCCAATCGTGCTGGGCAAAACGCGGTCCCAGCTTAATTGCCAGGGCAGTCCCGAAACGGGCAATACCCAGGTTGATGGCAAATGCCAGGGCAATTTCCCGGTCCTTAAACCATTTCACGATAATTTTATTAAACGCGACAATACTGGTTTCGGCTCCCAGTCCGAAGAACAACATCCCCAGCGCCATCATTTTCACCGATGGTGAAAAACGTGGAAAAAACGAACCCATAAAAGCATATCCCGGTCCGCCATTGTTATATACCCCCGAAGCACCATACAAGGTAAGCCAGGCGCCAATGAGCATGAAAATAACAAAAACCAGACTGGTTATTCTAATTCCTATGCGGTCGAGTATAACACCGCCCAGAATAGCCATCAACAGAAATGTGTTAGGAAAAGCGTAAAAACCCTGCACAATGCCATAGTCGGTTGAACTAAAACCAAGGTGCTCCGAAAGAATTGACTTAATGGGGGTAAGCGCATCGTAGAAATAGTAATTGGCTGCCATCAGCAGACTAACCAGCAACAGCATGCTCCACCGGAACCAGAATTTATCGCGCAGGTACGTCATGGAAAGATGAAGTTTTGAGATAAGCTTCAAATATAGCTTTTTTTTGCAGATAGCAGCTTGCAGGCAGGAAATTACCGTGACAAAGACACTGCCACTTGCACAACATCCAACCGGGAGCAAATGGTACCTGCAAAACAATACATTTGTTGTATTTGGTTATGCATTTCAGGCAGAATATGTTTAGTTTTTTGAGATTTATTTACATCTTTGCAAACCTTTATTTAATAAGATATTTTCAACTAAATATTTAAGTATTAACTATAACATGAAAGAATCAGTTGCAATTTTATGTGCTGGCGGACCGGCACCGGGAATTAATACAGTAATTGGCTCCGTAACCAAAGTTTTTTTGAATGCCGGTTATAACGTGCTGGGTATTCACGAGGGTTACAAGACCCTTTTTACAGACAACCCAAGTTTTGAATACCTCGATTTTAATTTTGCTGATACCATATACAGCAGAGGCGGATCGGCACTTAAGATGAGCCGTTATAAACCAAAAGACGAGGAATTCCGCACCGATTTCTTTACTAACAACAATGTCAAATTACTGGTAACCATTGGCGGAGACGACACAGCTTCCACCGCTAACCGTATCAGTAAATTTCTGGCAGCCAACAAAGTGAAGATATCCAATATTCACGTACCCAAAACCATTGACAACGACCTCCCTTTGCCCGAAGGTACACCTACATTTGGATATCAGACAGCCAAGGAGGAAGGTGTAAGAATTGGCACTACACTTTACGAAGATGCCCGCACAAGCGGCAACTGGTTTGTGGTATCAGCTATGGGACGCGAAGCAGGACACCTTGCCTTTGGTATTGGCACTGCTTGTCATTATCCCATGATCATCATCCCCGAGATGTTCAACAAAACCAAGGTAACCTTCGATGCCATTACCAGGATGATTATTTCGTCGATGGTAAAACGAATACTGCTGGGCATCGAATATGGCGTTGCCATTGTCAGCGAAGGCGTGTTTCATTTCATGAGCGATGAGGAAATTGAAGGTACCGGTATAAATTTTACATACGACGATCATGGACATCCCGAATTGGGGAATGTAAGCAAGGCGCATATCTTTAATATGCTGGTTCAGCGTAAGCTTAAAAAACTGAATATTTCGGTTAAAAGTCGCCCCAACGAAATAGGATATGAACTGCGTTGTGTAAGACCTATTGCTTTTGACCTTGCCTATGCCACCATCCTGGGAACCGGTGTAATG
>JAFGVG010000089.1 GCA_016938095.1 Bacteroidales bacterium | reverse complement strand
GTGCTTCGGGCATCATATTCGACATCAGGCGTTTCTCGGTTAACGATGGTCCGGGTATTCGCACTACCGTTTTTTTCAAAGGTTGTCCCCTGAAGTGCCGTTGGTGCCACAACCCCGAAAGCTGGCTGAGCGAGCCCGAAACGTTTGTAATTGCCCGGAAATTCGATGGGAAAATTCATAAGGTGCGTGAGACCATCGGGAGGCTTGTTACAGTTGAAGAGGTAATGCATGAAATTGAAAAGGAAAGCATTTTTTATGAAACTTCGGATGGGGGTGTTACTTTTTCAGGTGGAGAACCCCTGTTGCAACCGGATTTTTTGAATGCACTGACAACAGTATGCCGCGAACAGGGAATACACACTTGCCTGGATACCAGCGGATATGCCGAACCCGAAATATTCGCAGCGGCCCTGGCCGGATGCGATCTTGTTTTATATGATCTGAAAATTATGGATCGCGACAAGCATATACGGTTCACAGGCTATCCGAACGACGTGATTATGGAAAACCTGCAGGAACTCGATCGCTCGGGCATTGAATACTACATCAGAATTCCCTATGTTCCCGGCGTGAACAGCGATGAGGAAAACATTCGTGCGGTGGGCGATATGCTGGGTAAATTAAAAGGTAATCTGCTGGGAGTTGACATACTGCCTTATCATCCTATGGCGGCCGGTAAGCTGAAGAAGATGGGGAGGAAGCCCGAAATGAAAAAGATAACCGTGAACGATAATGAACTTCAGCAAACGGCAGCCCACTTTCGGCAGTCGGGATACCCCGTAACAATAGGTGGTTAATAAATATCAGGTTATGAATCAACGTATTAAAAAACTAAGGGAAAACAGCCTGAAGGCGGTTAACCGCATTTCTGCAGAGCGGGCTTTGCTGGTAACAGCATTTTACCAGACGCCGGTGGCCCGCCAGGTTTCCATACCCATGCAACGGGCTTTGTGTTTCGGGTATATCCTTGCGCATAAGGCTATTTGCATACAAAAGAACGAACTGATTGTGGGTGAAAGAGGTCCTGCACCCAAGGCAACACCCACTTATCCCGAAGTTAACCTGCACACCCTGAAAGATCTTGAAGTGTTGCATAACCGTGAAAAAGTACATTTTAAAAGCGACGCCAAAACAAGGCAGGCATTTGAAAAGATTATCATTCCGCACTGGAAAGGTATTTCGAACCGCGACAGGGTAATGCGAATGCTCCCGCCTGAATGGCATGAGGCATACAGTGCCGGTATTTTCACCGAGTTTATGGAACAACGGGCGCCGGGACATACGGTATTAGGTGATAAGATTTACCGGAAAGGTATGCTTGATATCATTGACGACATTGCCGGTGCCATTGAAAAGCTCGATTACCTGAATGATCCCGGTGCGCTTGACAAACGTGAGGAATTAAATGCCATGGAAGTGGCTGCCCGGGCTATTATCAGCTATGCTCAACGACATACCGAAAAGCTTGAGGAGTTGGCGGAGAGTGAGCAGGACAGCGTAAGGAAGAAAGAGCTGAAAAACATGTCGGCTATATGCCGGCGGGTGCCGGCGTATGCACCGCGGACATTTCACGAGGCTTTGCAGTATTACTGGTTTGTTCACCTGGGTGTTGTCACCGAACTTAATCCGTGGGATTCCTTTAACCCGGGCCGGCTCGATCAGCATCTTTATCCTTACTATAAGAAGGAAACCGAAGCCGGTACGCTAAACAGGGAAAAGGCGGTTGAATTGCTTCAGGCTTTCTGGATAAAGTTCAACAATCATCCGGCTCCCCCCAAGGTTGGCATTACCGCGCAGGAGAGCAACACCTATACCGACTTTGCCCTTATTAACCTGGGAGGCGTTAAAGATGATGGCTCCGATGCCGTGAATGAGCTAACCTTTATTATACTGGATGTAATTGAGGAAATGCGCCTGCTTCAGCCTAGTTCGATGGTTCAGGTCAGCAAAAAGAACCCGGATGAATTTTTACACCGGGCCATAAAGATTATCAAAACCGGTTTTGGTCAGCCTTCGGTTTTTAATACCGATGCCATTGTTCAGGAGCTTGTAAGACAGGGCAAGCGAATTGAAGATGCCCGCAAGGGTGGCGCAAGCGGATGTGTCGAAAGTGGCGCGTTTGGCACCGAGGCCTATATTCTGACCGGTTATTTCAATATTCCCAAGGTACTGGAGATAACCCTTAACAATGGTGTGGATCCGTTAACCGGCAAGTTAACAGGACTGCAAACCGGTGATCCGAATTCATTTACCGGTTTTGATCAGCTACTCGATGCTTTTAACAGGCAGATGAAGCATTTTATCGATATTAAAATAAAAGGCAGTAACATTATCGAAAAAGTTTTTGCGCAATATATGCCGGCTCCTTTCCTGTCGTTACTCATTGACGACTGTGTGGCCAACGGAAAGGATTACAATGCCGGTGGCGCACGTTATAACACCAGTTACATTCAGGGTGTTGGCATGGGAACCATTACCGATTGTCTTACGGCTATACGCTATCATGTTTACGACAAAAAGAGTAGTTCCATGCAGGCATTACTTGATGCGCTCAGCCATAACTTCAGGGGGTATGCCGGGCTGCATTATGAGCTGGTTAATAACACTCCAAAGTACGGGAACGACGATGATTATGCCGATCAGCACCTGATTACTGTGTTTAACATGTACTTCAACGCTGTAAGTGGTCGTCCCACCCCCAGGGGGGGCACTTACCAGATAAACCTGCTGCCCACTACCTGCCATATTTACTTTGGCAGCAAGATTAAAGCCCTGCCCGACGGTCGTAAAGCTGGTCAGCCTGTTTCGGAGGGTGTGTCGCCGGTTCAGGGAGCCGATCGTCAGGGTCCGACCTCAGTAATCAAATCGGTTGCTAAAATAGATCATCTTCGCACAGGGGGTACATTGTTGAATCAAAAATTTGTGCCTTCGTTTTTCAGGGATGATAAAAGCATTGCCAGGCTAGGTCAGCTGGTGAGGAGTTATTTTAAACTCGACGGTCATCATGTGCAGTTTAACGTAGTGTCGGCTGACACGCTACGCGATGCGCAAAAACATCCCGAAAAATACGCCGACCTGATTGTGAGGGTTGCCGGGTACAGCGACTATTTTAATGATCTGGGCAGGGATTTACAGGATGAAATCATCAGGAGAACCGAACACGAGGCGTTTTAACATTACCCGAAAATCCATTTAAACAACGGATATACGAATGAAAGGACAGGGATATCGTTGTAGGCTGCATACCCTTCGTTCATGTGCAATGTTACCTCGGGATACTGTCTGACTAAAGGTTTGTCAGCTGCCTTGCCCATCAACAGACCTGTGAGTTGCATGATGAGGGAATCGAACACAACAATGGCAATTACGGCAAAATAGATATAATCGGTACTTACAATGTTAAATGGTGCTGATGAGAACCGCGAGGCAAATGCAATACCGGTAAGCCATATTGCAAGCCTGATGATGAAGCCCCAGGTAAACAGGTAAGAAACATGTGACCGGGTGCGGGTAAAAGCCTGAATAATTGCTGAAAAAATGCCGCCAGCGAAAGCTCCGGTGATGATTCTCCAGGGGTGGCTCGATATATCCATCGCAAAGAAGCAGGTAACAATGAGCAATACTTTTAGCAGACTGCTGGTGGTGTGTACCAGAAATGCCTTTCGCGATCGCGGTATGTAAATGGTCACCATATCATTCTGGTAATTTACCTGCTGCTGCCTGAAACCACCCATGCGGAACTTTATTTCCTTTATTCTGAACAGTTCCATTTTGTAGGGACGGGAATTGGCCTGTTTTCCCTTGCAATAGTGGCAGTCATGGGCCGAAGGCTGGAGGCTTGCAAACATCTGCCAGATACGCCGGGGCGTGTAGTATAATTTCCCCGGCATAAAGTAGTGGATGCGGTTGTCGAAATAATACCACGCGATGCCAATGGCAAAAGGCCAGGCAAATGGAGCGGCAAGTATCCACGACCAGTGCAGTGCGAGGGCAAGAACGGGAGGCGCAAGAAACAGAAACAGGCACAATGCGGCGCTGAACAATCGCATTACAATGGTGAACAGCAGAGCAATATCGTTTAAACCACTTTCCTGGAAGGCTTCATGTTGTTTTCTGAATTTCTCGTAACGCATATTTGCCTGTTGCCGGGCCCTGTCATGTACATCCTGTCTGAAACGTGCATATTCGTCCGACCGGAAGAAATCATCGTAATGACTGTGTGTGAAGCCTGTTGCATGCTGATCGCCGGCAAACCTTTGCCAATGGGTCATGAGGTATTCATATGCTTCGGTAATTTCGCAGAACTTTTCGTGTGCATCGGGAAGATGACTGACATCGGGGTGGTACTTTTTGGCCAATCGCCGGTAGGCTTGCTGGACCTCGTCGCGGTTTGCCCCGTTGGGTATGTGCAGTATGGCAAAATAATCCTTCATGCCATACCTGCAGATTACCGTTTAATATTCAGCTCGTCAATGATCCGCATCAGGTCGGTCCATACAATGGGTTTGGCGATATAGGCATCGCATCCGGCTTTCATGGCTTTGTCCTTGTCCTCTTGCATGGCATACGCGGTTTGGGCAATAACGGGCATTGAAGGATTGATTTCCTTAATCCGCCGTGTAGCCTCATAGCCATTCATAAACGGCAGTTTAATATCCATCAGTACCAGCTTGATATCGGGGTTGGTTTTGCAAAGTTCCACAGCCTCCATGCCGTTAATGGCACGGATAGCCTTTATTTTGCTTTTGGAAAGAATGGTTTCCAGGAACAAATAATTGATCTCATCGTCTTCGACAACCAGTGCTAACATATTGTATGATTTGGTGTGACTTGTCATTTCGGTTGTATTGCCGGAAGGCTCAACAGG
>JAFGVG010000088.1 GCA_016938095.1 Bacteroidales bacterium | reverse complement strand
TCGGCCCGCGATGGCATGACGGCCATTATTGAAAAATCGCCCGATAAAATGGACATTGTGTATTCCCGTGCCGACAGGATTATTTCTACGAATCATTTTCAGGGCGAAGTATTTAAAGCCGATGAGATTAACCAGGAAAATATCCGGGGGTCAGACTCTTATGAACGCTATCAGCGGGTGCAGGAATTACTCGACAGGAATCCGAAATTGGAGTTTGCCGGAGTGGCAGCCATACTGCGAAATCAACAGACGCTTGGCGATTCGGATGCCGGAATGGGTAATCAGTTGGCTATCAATCAATTAATAGCCCATCATTCGGTAATATTCAGGCCCGAAAAACTGCAGGTTTGGGTTTCAACATCGCCCTGGCAACTGGGCAGGTATGTTGCCTATGATCTTAACAAAATATTCAAACTCACTGTTGACAGCATTGCCAGTGGTAGAGAACTTTACATAGAAAACCTTACCATACCTGCTGACACCTTTTTGGGAACAAAATCGTATCTTAACTTTACCGAATATCGTTCCATGACCAGGGAACTTTCCGGTTACAAAAAAGAAAAAAGCCCGCTGCCACAGGGATTTGAAAAGCATTACATTTCAAAAAATCCTTCGTTATATTCGGCGTATGTGAACCTGGGCCAATATTACCTTCAGCTAAAAGACTATGGCAGGGCCTATGAATACTACCGAGAGGCATTGCGCAGAAAGCTTCCGGGTGAAGATACGCGGAAGGATCTTATCGAAACAGCCGATGAAATTTATAGTAAAATAAATCATGACAATACCCGACATTGAAACCAGAAGTTTAGACGAAATTCGCACCTTCCAGGAACAGGAACTGGCAAAATTGCTGGATTACCTTGAAAAAAACTCAGCCTTTTACGGGCGCATGTTTAAAAAAAACGGGATTGATATCCGCGGGGTGAAAAGCCTCGATGACCTGGCAAAACTTCCGTTAACCACAAAAGAAGATCTGCAGAAGCACGGTTCGGATTTTATTTGCGTAAGCAGGGATAAAATTATCGATTACATCACCACGTCGGGAACACTCGGTGAACCGGTTACCTTTGCCATGACCGATAACGATTTGGACCGGCTGGCCTACAACGAGTATCTTGGATTTAAGTGCGCCGACTGTTCCAGCAGTGATGTAATTCAGCTGATGACAACCATCGACAGGCGGTTTATGGCCGGATTGGCCTATTTTTTAGGATCGAGAATGCTTAAATCGGCCATGATCAGGGTTGGCAATGGCATACCCGAGTTGCAGTGGGATTCGATATTACGTTTTTCCCCAACAACACTGATGGCTGTTCCCTCGTTCCTGCTCACCATCATCGATTATGCCGAAAAAAACGGGATTGATTACCACAAATCAAGTGTAAAAAAGGCTATATGTATTGGCGATTCGTTGCGGAATCCTGATTTCACACTCAATACACTGGGCCGGAAAATTTCAGAACGTTGGCCTGAACTTAAACTGTATTCAACCTATGCTTCAACCGAAATGGCCACCTCATTTACCGAATGCGGACAGGGAAGGGGAGGGCATCATCACCCAGAACTTATCATTGTTGAATTTCTGGATGAGAACGATAAACCCGTTCCTCCAGGCACCCCGGGTGAAGTTACCATAACAACACTGGGTGTGGAAGGCATGCCGCTTTTACGCTTTAAAACCGGGGATATATCTACGGCCCATGTTGAACCCTGCGCATGTGGCAGAAATTCCATCAGGCTGGGGCCTGTCATCGGACGCAAAAAGCAAATGATCAAATACAAGGGGACTACACTCTATCCGCCGGCTTTATACGATATTCTCGAAAATATTGAGGGTGTAAAAAACTATGTGGTGGAAATATATACCAACCAGATCGGAACCGATGAGATACTCATCAGGGTTGGTTCAACGGATCATTCCGAGAGTTTCGAAAAAACCATCAAGGACCATTTCAGGGCTAAATTGCGCGTGGCACCATCGGTATCATTCGAAACCGTCGATTATATCAGCAGTTTGCAGTATCCGCCCATGAGCCGTAAACCGGTAAAACTCATCGACAGGCGGTAATTTTTCAGGTAAGATTGCTACCATCTGAACTATGCATAAATTTTTGTAAATTAGCCATACAACTAAAAACCTAATCACCATGAAAAGTAAATTGATATGTGTTCTGCTGACATTGGCCTTTGGCATTCAGGGAATAAGCCTGGCACAAGATAAAGCTAAAGCCAAAGATGAAAAAGCCATTACCTGGTATGGTATTGATTATACCCTGGCCAAATTCACCCTGGTTGCGGAAGACCCGTCTGTTATTGTTAACCAATATCTTAAGTCGATCAACCAGTTGATTCAAATGGAGCCGACGAAATACGACCTGAAAAAATGGTTTAATAAAACCGAAACGAAAATTGACCTCGAACAGGTAAATGAGCGCAATAGTAAAATTGATCCGGCAACCCTGGTAATTAATGACGAGCATACGATTACACCCGATGAGGTGAAAAAAGTGGTTTCGGCCTATAAAACGCAGGGCCCTGGTCTTGGCCTTATTTTTGTTGCAGAGAACCTGCATAAAGTAACCCAAACCGGAAGCTATTATGTTGTGTTTTTTAACCAGGATACCAAAGAAATCGTTTATTCACAGCGTTTTGTAGCCAAAGCCGTGGGTATTGGTTTCCGGAATTACTGGGCCGGCTCGGTTTACAATATTATGAAGATATGGCTGAAAGCAAAAGAATAGAAATGATTTACACGTACCCTGTCAGGTACGGTATTTGTATGAACAATCCATATTAATAATTGAAATAATATGACTATGAAAAAATTTGCAGTAACATTTTTAGCCCTGTTTGTTGTTTTTATAGCCGGAGCATGGGCAAATAAAACAACCGTAACGATCAAGGTCCCGGCTGAAGTAAAAGCAGGTACCGAGGTAACCATTGTAATTGACGTGGTACATAAAGGGAACAGCAAGGCGCATTACACCGACT
>JAFGVG010000087.1 GCA_016938095.1 Bacteroidales bacterium | reverse complement strand
TTTAATTCCTCGTGCGTACGTTTGATGGTATTCACCCTGTCACCGGCGCGGCGCGTGTCCACGGGACGCCGCACCCTGCTGATATCTTTAAAGAGATCGTCATCGAGTGTTTGCAGGTCAAATTCAATGGTTCGTTGCGAAGGTGAGTTTATCTCAGGCTTTTTAGAGGGTGCATCTTTTAGCACAAATATGCTATCTTCGGGTTTCAGCGGTTCTTTATCTGCAAATTCAAGCGGAATACGATCTATTTCGCGCTTGCGAATATATAATTCCGGAATGTTGTTGGCATTGAATCCGGTGGCAATAACAGTAACGCTCACATCCTGGCCCAGTGAGGGGTCGGTGCCGTTGCCCCATATAAGGTCGGCATTAATACCCGAGCAATCCTTAACGTAATCGATTATCTGCCCTATTTCATCCATGGTAACCTCTTCGTCGCCCGAAATTACATTCAGCAGTATGTTTTTAGCACCTTTAATATCCGTATCATTCAACAGGGGTGAGTTCAGTGCCTGCTTGATGGCTTCAATGGCCCGGCCTTCGCCTGAAGCTTTTCCGGTTCCAAGTATGGCCACGCCGCTGTTGGTCATTACGGTTTGTACATCGGCAAAATCCACGTTTATAAAACCATGTACCGTAATAATTTCGGCTATGCCTTTTGCGGCAACCGCCAATACATCGTCGGCGCGGGCAAATGCTTCGGAGAGCCGCAGGTCGCCATAAATCTGGCGGATTTTCTCGTTGTTGATCACAAGTAGCGAATCAACCTGTTTTTCGAGTTCGGCAATTCCTTCCAGCGCCTGGTTTACACGCCGGGGGCCTTCGTTTTTAAACGGGATGGTGACAATAGCCACTGTGAGAATACCTAGCTCTTTGGCCGTTTTGGCTATAACGGGTGCGGCGCCTGTGCCGGTGCCACCCCCCATTCCTGCGGTGATAAATAACATTTTGGTATTCACCGACAGAATTTCTGCCAGGTTATCCATACTTTCAATGGCAGCCTGACGTCCTACCACAGGTTTGTTACCTGCGCCACGGCCTTCGGTCAACGATGCCCCAAGCTGTATTTTAACAGGTATTGGGCTGTTGGCAAGTGCCTGGGCGTCGGTATTGCACACAATGAAGTCCACATCCTTAATTCCCTGCTTGAACATATGATTAACAGCGTTGCTGCCACCACCGCCTACTCCCAGTACCTTAATTATCGATGATTGGTTCACCGGAAGTTCAAAATGCATGAGTTCGTCCATGGCTTTGGATTTTAAAATTAGGGTGCTTACTCGGTATCGTCATCGAAGATGTTTTCGATGGTTGTTTTAAAATTGTCGAAAATATTGCTGAATCGCCTGCCACCTTTCTGTTGAACCGCTGTGACAGGTTCATCCTGTGTTACCGTTTCGGCAACAGATTCCCTCACCGGCGATTCCACTGCATTCCCGGGCTGCTTGTTTTCAAATCCCTTGTACAGCAATCCCACACTGGTTGAATACATGGGATGGTTAACCTCTTTCAGGTCATTGCCGCTTACCATTACATCGGGTTTGCCAATTCTTACGTCCAGTCCGGTGCGGTATTTTACAAGCTGGGGCAGGTGTCGCAACTGCGAGCCTCCTCCGGTAATGACTATACCGGCCGTAAGCTTGTCTATGCAGTCGGATCCTTCGAGCTGGAATACAATGGCATCAATGATCTCTTCCATACGCGATTGTATGATATAGGCAAGGCTTTTGATGCTTACTTCCTTGGGCTCGCGTCCGCTGATGCCCGGAACAGCAACCACCTTCGATTCCTCGGCCAGGTCGCCCAGCGCCGAACCATATTGAATTTTCAGCAGTTCGGCATGTTTGTTCAGGATGGAACATCCTTCCATCACATCTTTGGTAATGACATTACCGCCGAAAGGTATAACCGCAGTATGCTTGATGATATCATCGTAGTAAACGGCAATGTCGGTGGTGCCACCTCCGATGTCCACCAGGGCAACGCCCGCTTCAATTTCGTCCTCGGTAAGCACGGCGGCCGATGATGCCAATGGTTCCAGGATCATTTGCCGGACCTGGATACCCACCCTGTCGACGCATCTTTTGATGGTGCGTGCCGAGGAGGTTTGGCCGATGACAATGTGGTAATTACCTTCGAGTCTTTTGCCAAACATACCAATGGGATTTTTTACGCCGGTTTCATTGTCTACCACGTAACTCTGCGGAATCACATGTATGATTTCCTCTCCGGGCTGGATGGAAATCTTGTGCATTTCGGCCAGTATCTTCTCGGTATCTTCTTTGGTAATTTCCTGGTCATACGAATCGCGCAATATATAGCCGCGGTTCTGCAGGCTCGATATATGCTGTCCCGCAATACCTACATACGCTTCTTTCAGTTTGAAACCTATTTGTTTTTCCACCTCTTCAACGGTATACCGGATTGCACTTACGGCTTCCTCGATATTCAGCACAACACCCCGCTTAACACCTTTTGAGGGGGTTTTGCACATGCCAATGATCTCCAGCTTGCCCATTTCGTTCATCCGTCCTGCAATGGTGACAATTTTGGTGGTGCCGATATCGATGGCTGCTAAAATATTATTGTTTTGCCTCATGTTTATTGGATTTTAGTACAAACGACCTGATTTTTGTATTTCAGACTTATTTTTTCATACTGGTTCCAGCCCAGGTTATTAAAACCTTGTTGATACAATATTTTCAGATTTTCGAATTTCTCTTCGAGGTTTTCAACACGTCCCAGCTCAATAATATGTGATCCTACGCGGGGAATCAGTTCAAATTCGTACCGGTTGTTCACATAAATCTGCTCTATTTGTGCACTCCAGAACGCATCGGCGGTGATAAATTCCGCAAGCTTTTGCACTTCGTAAATGGTATACAGCGAGCGCTTTATCGAGTCGTGCTTTACATCGTATATATTCAGCGTTTTACCAATGGTAAAGGGTTCGGCAATGTATCCGTTGGCTACCAGTACATACGGACTGAAGTTTCCTGCAGCCGGGATGATATTTCCCGAATGGTCGAGGTAATAACCCTGGCCATAACGGTTGAATACCCTTACGAATGGCGTTTTTTGGCTGATTTCGACGTGCAGCACACCCGGCTCGGTTACAAATACTTCGGCTTTGTCGATAATCTGGTTTTTTTTCAGCGATTGCTCAATGATGTTTAAATCGACCTCGGAAAATGGTTGACCAAAGCTGAAATGCTTCTGCCGGCTAAGCATATTGTGAACATCGGAGGACCGGATAAACTGGTTCAATGTGCTGTCGGTTATGCGCACTTCAACAGAACCGACTTTTAATTCATGCTCGCGGGTGCTGATAAAGCCGGAAACCATTACCAGGTAAAAGGTAAGGGCAATCAGTATCACTATGTTTCGCAGCTTCTTCATGCGGTTATTTTTTTCTGCAGCATCTGGCGGATGGGCTCAATAAATTTGTCAATATCCCCGGCGCCAAGGGTTATAAGTACTTCAATGTTTTGTCTTTCAAGTATATCAATCAATTCAGATTTAGTACACATTATTTTATCGGTTATGGTCACGTTCCTGTAAATGATCTCCGACGTTACCCCTTCGATGGGCAGTTCCCGGGCCGGGTAAATGTCCAGCAAAATAAGCCTGTCGAGCAAACTTAGGCTTTTGGCAAACCCTTCGGCAAAGTCGCGTGTGCGTGTATACAGGTGTGGCTGGAATACGCCGGTGATGTTCTGCCCGGGATAAAGTTCGCGAACCGATTGAAGCGTGGCTTCTATCTCCCTTGGATGGTGTGCATAATCGTCGATGTACACCACTTTGTCTGTCTTGATGTGGTAGTCGAAGCGCCTTTGAATGCCCGAAAAAGAATGCAAAGCATGGCGTATATGGTCGGCCGGAATGCCAAGCAGCCAGGCCATGGCTGATGCTGCCACGGCATTTTCAACGTTAACCAGCCCGGGGTGCTCCAGTGAAATGTCTGCAATGGTAATGCCCGGACCGGAAAGGTCGAAATGATATTGCTGGTTTTCGAGCCTGATATTGGTTGCAATAAAATCGCCTGAGCTGTTTAATGAATAGGTATAGGATTTAGCCGGAAGGCTTGATTTTTCAATGGGCAGGCCATGTTTCATCAGCAATATGCCATTATCATCGGTTTGACTGATGAAAGTATTGAAAGCCTCGCGCATAGATGTTTCATTACCGTAGATATCCAGGTGATCGGCATCCATGGCCGTAACTACAGTTGCTGCCGGATGCAGTTGAAGGAATGACCGGTCGAATTCATCGGCCTCGGTGACCATAAACCGGCTTTGGGGATCGATCACCAGGTTACTGTTGAAGTTCTTGGATATGCCGCCCAGGAATGCATTGCAACCACCACTGCAGCCTGCCAGTATATGTGCAATCATGGTAGATACGGTTGTTTTGCCGTGTGTTCCGGCAACAGCCACGGTGTGATAGTCGCGCGAAATAAGTCCCAGTAATTCCGAGCGCTTCAATATGGCGAATCCATTGTTCCTGAACCAGTTGAGCTCGCTGTGATCGGCGGGAACGGCAGGGGTGAGCACTACCATCGTGTTTTGCTTAGCGGTGAAATCGGGAGGTATCAGCCGGATGTCATCTTGGTAGTGTATGTTGATGCCTTCGGACGTAAGTTGACTGGTAAGTGCCGTGGGGGTTCGGTCGTATCCGGCAACTTTTTTACCGGAGCAGCTGAAATACCTGGCCAGGGCGCTCATGCCAATGCCTCCGATGCCCAGGAAATAGATATGCCGTATGTTGGTCAGTTCCTTCACGATGTTTTTACCAGTTTAAAGACTTCATCCACAATTTTGGAGGCAGCGTTTTCCAATGCCATTTTGCGGCAATTGATGCCCAGTATGGCTTGCATTTCTTTGTCGTATGCCAGTGCAAATGCCTGCGGTACCAGTTTTTCGGTGGCTTCTTTGTCGGGCACCATAATGGCGGCATTGTTCCTGACAAGCGCCATGGCATTTTGTGTTTGGTGATCCTCGGCAACATTGGGCGATGGAACCAGAATGGCCGGCTTGCCCAGGAGGCAAAGTTCGGAAATGGTGGCCGCACCTGCCCGCGATATGATGATGTCGGCGGCTGCGTATGCCATGTCCATGCGGCTTATGAAATCGAAGCGTTTTATGTGTGCCAGGTTTTTAGGTTCAACCTGCTCGTTGATGTGGCTGTAATAAAGTTTTCCGGTTTGCCATAGCACACTTATTTGCTCAGCGTTGAGCAAATCCAGTTTTTGCAATATGCTTTCGTTAAGGGTGCGGGCACCCAAACTTCCGCCGAGTATCAGCAAAACGGGTTTGTCGGCCGGAATGCCAAAATGATTGCAGGCCGCGGATTTGTCTATGGATTTGTTAATCACTTCTTCACGGATAGGATTACCGGTGAGCACTATTTTTGCGGCCGGAAAGTATTTTTCCATGCCGGTATAGGCCACGCAAATTTTTGCTGCTTTACCAGCCAGCAGCCGGTTGGTTACGCCGGCATAGGAATTCTGTTCCTGAATGAGCGTAGGTATACCATGGAAGCCCGCCATGCGTAACAGGGGTCCGCTGGCGTATCCGCCTACACCAATTACCACATTGGGTTTAAACGAACGGATAATTCCGGAAGCTTTTACCAGGCTAATCACAAGCTTGAATATGACGGTCAGGTTTCGCAGGGTGAGTTTGCGCCGGAAACCTTCGATTGGTAAACCGACAATGGGAAAACCGGCAGCCGGAACACGTTCCATTTCCATACGGCCGAGTGCTCCCACAAAAAGGATGGAAGCCCCGGGATCGCGTTTTTTGATCTCGTTGGCAATGGACAGCGCCGGGAAAATGTGCCCCCCAGTACCTCCCCCGCTAACTATAAATTTCCGGCTCATGTTTTTCCTGTTGTTCATTCACAAGTTTTTCGGCTGCCTCCTGTTGTACCCTGATGCCCCTGCTGACGCTCTGGATAATGCCAAAGGCAATGCAGGTGAACAGCAACGACGATCCACCCATGCTGATCATGGGTAACGGCTGACCGGTAACAGGCAGCAGGTTAACCACAACCGCCATGTTTATCATGGCCTGGAAGGTGATCATCACCGCCAGGCCCACGGCCAGAAAGGCAGGAAAGGTGCGGGGACTTTTTTTCACCAACACAGCGGCCCTGAATAGAAGATATAAATAAAGTGCCAGCACTATCAATCCTCCCAGTAACCCGTATTCTTCGATGATAATGGCATAGATAAAATCGGAATAGGGGTGTGGCAGAAAATTACGCTGCATACTTTTGCCAGGCCGCAGGTTTACCAGACCTCCGCTCACAATGGCAATTTTGGCTTGTGTAACCTGGTAATTGTCTTCTTCTTCGCCGCTGACAAAGTTTTCGATACGGTTTTGCCAGGTGCCCACACGGCCTTCCCAGTCGTTTGTCAATGCCAATGTAACAAACGAGCCTACCAGTATCACTATGATGCCTACCAGTCCGAAAAGGTGTTTCAGGTTTACCCTGCCGATGAACATAAGGATGAAAACCGTGGCAAATATGAGCATGGCTGTCGAAAAGTTTGCCGGCAGCACCAACGCACATATCAGCAGTAAGGGGAGAATCAGCGGTCTGAACGCGCCTTTGAAATCTTTAATATTATCTTGTTTTTTCGATAGTATTCGCGCGGTATACATAACAATGGCCAGCTTGGCAATATCTGATGTCTGAAAGGTCAGGCTCAGTCCGGGTAACGAAAGCCAGCGCGATGCCTGGTTTTTGGTAACACCGTAAACCAGGGTTACCAGCAACAGGGGTATGGCAATATAGAGTAATAATTGCGATATGCGTGAGAAGTATTTATAGGGTATCAGGTGTGTTACGTAGGTAATGATAAGTCCCATCAGCAATATGGTGGCATGCTTCAGGATATAGTAGCTGGTATTGCCACCCTGGAATCTGTATGCCAGCGAACCGGTAGAGCTGTACACTGCAAGCAACGAGAATATCGACAGCAATATGATCACTGCCCATAT
>JAFGVG010000086.1 GCA_016938095.1 Bacteroidales bacterium | reverse complement strand
TGTCAAAAAGAATTATCTGGTAGGCAAACGCCCTGGCATGGCAACAATTGTAGAAATGTGTGAATAATGTAAACTTATTATGAATAAGTATAACGTTTTATGCAACTAATTGAATTACTTTTACAAAAATTATTCAACCTTGGGATTGTTGCAAAAGCCACCCTGGTATTAAAAGCCCGTTAATCATCATTACATCCACACAAGCCACATTAAGGAAAAATGTTGGTTATTATCTTGATAAATATAGTTTAAGCAAATAAATAAAATTAAAATTGAACATGAAAAGTGATTATGAATTTATGGTATGGAATGAGATTACCGGTAAGCTGAAATCAAAATATCCTTCTTTAACAAAATCAGACCTGATGTGTCGACACAGTAATCAGGAAGACGTGCTGGAAATGATAGCCAATAAGTTGGGTATATCCTACAACGACATGATGAAAGAAGTAAATGCGCAGTAACCTGCGATACAATTATTGTATTAATACTTATTAATTATAAAGACATTTTTATGAATTATTATTATTTGATTATTCCGGTTGTGATTCTGTTCTTTGCAGGAATCAGAATAGTAAGGCCAACTCAACGGGGCTTAATTGAAAGACTTGGAAAGTACCATAATTTTGCCAATCCGGGATTTCACTGGATCATTCCAATTATCGACAGGCTCTTTATGGTAAACATAACAGAACAGATGGTAGATGCCCAACCCCAGGAAATAATCACCAATGATAATCTGAATGCAAGCGTTGATGCACAGGTATATTTCAGGGTGAAAGCTGATGAGGTAAGCGTCAAAGGATCGACCTACAATGTTAACAATTACAAATGGCAGATTGTTAACCTGGCTCGTACCACCCTGCGTAACATTATCGGCACACTTACGCTTAAATCAGCCAATAGCGAGCGTGGGAAAATTAATGCCGAACTCTATAAAACACTGCATAATGAGACCATAAACTGGGGTATTGAAATTGTTCGCACAGAACTAAAAGAAATTGACCCGCCAAAGGATGTGCAGGATACCATGAATAAAGTAGTTAAAGCTGAAAATGAAAAAATTGCAGCCATTGATTCTGCCACAGCAGCAGAAACCGTTGCTGATGGTGTAAAACGGGCAAAGATTAAAGAAGCAGAGGGATTTAAGCAATCGAAAATACTACATGCCGAAGGGGAAGCTGAAGCTATCAGGCTGGTTAATGAGGCAGCAGATAAATATTTCATCGGAAATGCTCAGTTGTTGCGGAAACTGGAAGCCCTGGAAACATCCCTTGAGAAAAATGCCAAAATAGTAATTCCAACCGGAAGTGAGCTGGTAAATATTATAGGTGAAATGGCCGGAATAATTCCTGTGGACAGAAAACAAAAAGCGGTTTAATGTTACACGTTACGCCTATTGCTTAACGGCCATCGATAATTACTGATACATATGCTGCAGATCAACAGACATAACTGTTTCAGCGGCCTGGTAAAGCTGAGCTTATGCTGAGTCAGTCCTTTTCTTAAGCTGATTTGTCAGGAATAAACAGCGAATTCCCATGGTTAAACTTTCGGTCGAGCAATAAATCAACCACCTGCACACCATTCATCATGGTACCATAAAGGCCGTGGGCAAATTTTGGCTGATAGAGGTTTTTAACAGGCGTTTTCATGGGCAGGCGTTTTGGACCGAACTGTGTAACCAGTGAAGCCATATCATATATGCTCCCCGTTGGTGAGCCGGAATAACGGGCATAGGTTGCCGGTGTGGCAATATCTTTAACCACTATATGTTTTCGCAGATCGGGTATAAAATACCTTTCTGCAATATCAATCAGGAAGTCAGCCCATTTTTCTTTTTCTGCCTTGTATTTTGCATAGTCGTTTTCGCGCAGCTCTTTCCATCCATTCAGTGCCCAGGGTGTACTGCGAATGGTAATGGTATTTTTGGCTTTGGTTGTTAACGAAGGACAGATTACCGCTGCATGAAAGCAGTCTTTTGAAAATCCATGATTTCCGGCCAGAAATGCATTAAACAGTTTTTCAGCCGTTCCCAATCCGGTGGAAACCACATTATAGGGATAATCGAGATCCAGTTTTTCCAGGTCAATGCGGTCATCCAAACCGAGTGCAACATTGACAGAAGAAGGAGACATGATGGTATGTTCGAGTTGCCGGATATATTTCACCGGCAAATGCTCATCACCCACCAAACGTCGCATGGCCAGCATCGGATCCACAGTGGTGATTACCTTGTCGGCGCGTATCAGCGATGGAACACCTTTAATGCTCACTCCCGAAACAACACCATTTTTCACTTCTATTTTCTCAACCTCGGCATTTAAGAGCAGTTCTCCCCCCAACGATTGAAATTTTCCGGCCAGTTTTGCCGGAAACTCATCGAAGAACCCGAAAGGGCGGAAACACCTGGTCATGGATGAGAGCATGGCTCCGGTTGCAAAAATGGCCGAAGCACGGTCCGATGGAACACCGGAAAAGGAGGTAAAGGTTTCCATTACCTCCCGCAACCTGGGATTGGTAATACCGAATTTGTCGAGTAACCCTGAATAGGTGCGATTCAGGTTGGCAATTACTTTTGGGGCGATAAACGGAGTTACCAGGGTATCTTTCAGCGTGGCATTCACTTTCAGTTTTCTCACCTGCTTAAAAAGGTCTACCGAATAGTGCATCAGGGCAGCAATTTTCTCTGCATCGGCAGGAAACGTTTCCCTGAGGTACCGGGTAAAATTTTCAGGTCCGGCAGGAATCAGATATTGTTCCACGCGGTCGCCGTCAACCACCAGCCGGCGCATGAAGTTTTTCTCATAACGCTTTAACGGTATTTCAATCTCAAGATAGTTGAGGATATCAACAATATCGGGAAATAGCTGGGAGGTTTCAAAAACATACCCCTCTTTTTCATAGGCTGTGCTGTATCCGCCGGGGTAGCTGTTTTTTTCAATCATCAGGGTTTTCATCCCCGAGGTGTTTTTCAGCCACATCAGTCCGGATGACAATCCGCTTAAACCTGCCCCGATGATGATCAGGTCGTAATGGTCTTGTGCAGCATAATTCGATGATAAAGTGTCACGTTTAAGCGGGGTCACGTTTTTCATTAGGCAATTTAGTTACGAGGATTTGGATAAGTTGTCATTATTATAATTTTATTCAATGCTATTTTCATCATCTCCTTGTTATAAAGCTTATTACCTGAGGATCAGTCTGCCCGTTTTCAATACGGTATTGTCTGTTCTTAGCCTGTATAAATAGGTACCAGCGTTC
>JAFGVG010000085.1 GCA_016938095.1 Bacteroidales bacterium | reverse complement strand
TGAACCTTACCCTGCAAAGGGTCAGAACCAGGCTTAAAGCCCTCGGGTGTTTTTTGCATGGAAATTTTGTGCAACACATTATCAGCGGGCAAACAGATATAACCTTCGGGTGTTTTTTCTGATGTTGAATACACCTCAAGTTCCAGCGCCGACCAGTTCATTTCCATGGTTGATTGTGCCAGCCCTATTTTCGGAATAACCGCACCATCTCTGACCAATATGATCACCTCCATATCGCCTGCATCGATTTTATGCCATCCCTTACCGTAAGTTTTGCCCGTCTGAAAATCGATCCACTGACCGCCCGGCAGGTATACGTCGCGTCCGGAGGCTTTTTCAAACATTGGCGCTACCAACAGATCAGATCCAAGGAGGTATTCATTCTCTATCAGCCAGGCACCCGGATCATCGGGATATTCAATAAACAGGGCACGCACCATTGGCAAACCCGTCTCGGTACAAAGCTTTGCCTGGGCGTAGATATAGGGCATAAGCCTGTACTTTAATTCAACAACCGAACGGAAGTAATCGTTAAAGTCAGCACCGTATTCCCAAGGTTCTTTTGGTGGTGTGCCGTGACAGCGGCTGTGTGAGGTAAGCATGCCAAAAGGCAGCCAACGGCGGTATAGGTCTTCTGTTGTTTTCTCGATAAAACCGCCAATATCGTGACTCCAGAATGAAAATCCGCTCAATCCGAAAGACAATCCGCCACGTAATTCGGACTGCATACCATTGTCGGAACATTCTGCATCGCCACCCCAGTGCATAGGGTAGCGCTGACTCCCGGCCCATGCACTGCGTGCCCATATGATGTTCTCTCCGTTCACCTGACGGGTAATATCAGCAACAGCCTTATTATAGCGTAACGGGTATAGATTATGTTCGTAAAACCCTGTTTTCCCCGAGGCATAAATGCCCGTATGAGGCGCTGCTTCGCCAAAATCGACCTTTATGGCACCAACTCCCATTTTCAGCAAACCGGCAATTTTATCCTGGTACCATGTTACCGTTGCCGGGTTGGAAAAGTCGAGCACTGCATCTTCGTAAGGCGGATTACCCCTGGCGTCTTTCACATAAAGTCCTTTGGCGATGATTTCGGGATAAAGCCTGTTTTGGGGAACAAAATAGGGAAGCTGCCACAGCGATATGTGAAATCCGCTCTTCTTAAGGTCGTCAATCATTTTTTGCGCATCCCTGAATCGTGAGGGTGCAAATTGATAATCGCACTGCCAATCGGTTTCAAACCAGCCCGTATCGAAATGGATAACATCTGAAGGAATGCGGTTCTGCCGGAGTAGTTGCGCCACTCGTCTTCCGTCGTCTTCTGAAAAATAGGTAATGCGACTCATCCAAAGGCCGAACGACCACAACGGTGGCATGGCGGCTTTACCTGTGAGGGTGGTATATTCATCAAGAATATCTTTGGGTTGACCCAAAAATACAAACAGGTCGAGCTGATCGTCGCCAATCATCAGCGAATTGATATTCCCGAAATACTTGCCAAAGTCGCAGGTAATGGGTGACGACGTATGCATGAACATTCCATAACCCCGGCTGCTCATAAAAAAAGGAATAGGTTTATACATGGTTTCGTTCTGCACACCGTTGGCATCGTCGGCCCACAATACCACCTTTTGTCCACGCTTATCAAGTTTGGTAAATGATTCCCCACAGCCAAAAATCTTCTCATCGGGAGATAGCAGAAACGAAGCGTGCATACTGCGCGAATAGTCTTTTGCCCTGCGTACGTACGAAAACGGAAGCTGAGGAATATAGGTCGAATTGCTTAAATCACTCAGGTGTATGGTTTTGGTAAGCAAAAAGCCATCCTTGTCGCGCAATTCGATACACCAGGGATTCGACCGGATCAGCACCGAGCCGGCTTCACTGGTATACAAATAGCCATCGTTGGTTTTTGAATATGTCCAATGGGTTTTGTCCTGTGAAACAGTACCGTTGATAAGCATCAGCGAAGCTTCGTCAGTCAATGGCTGCGGACCTGAAAAGGTACGGATTCTGATGGTTCGTGGTGTGACAAATTCAATGGAAAAGGGTAAGGCAGGTGAGGCCGCGTATTCATTTTCCGGAAATTCGTTGGCATTAACCGGTTTAAGCACGCCCATCATGTTATTGAAAGCTAACCGGGTGGAATTTTCGTAACGCTGATACACCAATGTCCCTGATGCTTTTTCAGGGTCGAAAGCCTCAAGTTTATCTGCCAGGTAATAGGTATTGGTAAAATTGAAAAAGTCGCCGCTAATGTCTATTGGTTCATTCATTACATATTGCGGTTGACCGGGATGAACCGGTATCTGGGCCGTTAAACCCGGATAAAAAGTCATAGCAATAATGGCAAGGGATAATGCTTTTCGGATCATAGTTATAGGTAAAAAGTTTGAGGAATAAATATAAAGTTTATTTTGTTTTCCGTACAATTTCAATCACCAGATCAGGCATATGCTGAATTCCCGAAGGTATTGAAATGGTGAGTTCTGTGCGTGTCAGTGTATAGTCTACCCTTTCTTTGTTATGAAATAGCTGCACTGCTGTAATTTTTTCATCCGGACGCGGCATCACCACTTGCTGCTCATCACTTTTCAGCACATGCAGGAAAATACGGTTTCCCTTTTGGGTACTCACACCCCAGGAACATGGTTTAACAGGTCCCTGGCGGGTTCCGTAAATGGTTTCGCCGAACTGGTTCATCCATTGGCCTAATACTTTTAAGGTATCGATAAACTCGGGCTGAATTTTGCCATTTGGCATAGGACCTACATTAAGCAGAAAATTGCTGTTGTAGCCTGCCGCTTTAACCAGGTATTGAATCAGTTCGGTTACAGTTTTATACTCCTTGTCCTGCAAATTAAAACCCCATGAACGATTCATGGTTTCGCAGGTTTCAAGCGGCAGTGCACCAATCTCCGATTCACCGCTGAATCCCGTGGTATTAAACCCGGGGAGGTCTTTTTCAAACATCTGAAAGTCTTCACCCGGCATTGGAGCACGGTGATGGTTACTGCCAATCAGACAGGCAGGTTGCAGCCGGTGAATAAGCGAATAGGTTTTATCGAGTTGCCAGTCGGCCTCGGGCTTGTCCCACCAACCATCGAACCAAATACCGGCAATTTCGCCATAATTGGTCAGCAATTCCGTAAGTTGTCCGTTCATGTATTCAATGTAGGCATTCCAATTTCCGCTGTCGGGCCGGCCCGATGAATGACCCGTATTACCGCGGGGATAGTAATCGTTCTGATACCAATCGAGTTGCGAATGGTAAAAAAACAGCTTCATGTCTTGCTTACGGCATTCTTCCGCCAGCATTTTCAATACATCCCTTTTATAGGGAGTACGATCAGCAATATCCCAGTCGGTGAGCTTTGAATCAAACATGGCAAAGCCATCGTGGTGTTTGCTGGTGATGACTATATATTTCATACCGGCAGATTTGGCCAGTGAGACCCATTCTGCAGGATCGAATGCCGTGGGGTTAAAAAAAGCCGGAAGTTTTTCGTAAGTGGCACGATCGATCTTTTGCACATTCATCACCCATTCACCATCACCCAGAACAGCATAAACACCCCAGTGAATAAACATCCCAAACCGTGCATCCTGAAACCAGTTTCTGTTGGCCAGGTTTTCAGCAGCGGGTTGATAACCTGTTTGTGAAACAGCGCTTTGCATAGCAAAAATCAATAAGGGAATCAGCAGTTTTTTCATCATTGTGAAATTTTGTCAGTAAACAAGTTATTAATCAGGAAAAACTGTCAGGCTTCCGGTAATGCTGGGCTGAAAAACCTGACATGTTGGAGTATGCATCACATCCTCAAAGGCCTGCTATCGTTAAAGTTTGTTAAACAGGGCTTTTTCGCAAACAAAAGTCCTATTTTTGGAGTTATAACAGCGCTACAGGGCATGTTTTTTGAACAGACTGTATAGCAGTACGAAAATAATAAACTAATCATAAAAATCACAGAGCGATGAAAAATAAACAGCTAATTGCAATAATTGCAGCAGCCATTATTGGGGGCCTTGTGGCAGTGGTAGGGTATTCAGCCTTGATTGATGATCAGGAAAAAAGCATCATTACACAGGTAAAAGAGCCTGTTTCGGTAGTAAATCTGAAAGCCGGAATTGACAGTTCGACTGATTTTACCTTTGCAGCCGAAAAAACAGTAAATGCCGTGGTGAATGTAAAAACCGAATCGGTAATTGAATACAGTAATCCTATTTATGAATTTTTTTATGGCGACAGGTATAAGGGTTATTCCGAGCCCCAGGTAGGCATTGGATCAGGTGTTATCATTACAGCCGACGGATATATCGTAACCAATAACCATGTCATTGAAAATTCGCAGAAAGTTACCGTTACACTCAACGACAAACGCGAATTCGAAGCAAAAGTGGTTGGTAGCGACCATTCGACCGACCTTGCCTTGCTGAAAATTGAAAATGAGAACCTGCCTTTTATAACATTCGGAAATTCCGATGCGCTGAGGATTGGCGAATGGGTACTGGCTGTCGGTAATCCTTTTAACATATCTTCTACTGTAACTGCAGGTATTGTCAGTGCCAAAGGCAGGAGCATGGCCATCATTGATGATGATCACCGGATCGAATCGTTTATCCAGACCGATGCCTCGGTAAACCGCGGTAACAGCGGCGGAGCCCTTGTAAACCTGAAAGGTGAAATGATCGGCATCAATACAGCCATTGTGTCACCCACCGGGGGCAATGTGGGTATTTCATTTGCCATCCCTTCGAGTATAGTGCAGAAAGTGGTGCGCGACCTTATTGAATTTGGTGCAGTTCAGCGCGCCATCATGGGCGTTCAGATCCAGGATATTACTGCCGAACTAGCCAGGGAAAAGAAGATTGAACTTCAGGACGGTGTATATGTGGCCGAAGTCAACGATAACAGTGCGGCCAAAGATGCCGGTATTGAAACCGGTGATATTATCACGCACATCAATGACGTACCGGTTAAAAGTCCTTCTGAATTGCAGGAACTGGTAGGCCGCCATCGCCCGGGAGACAAGATCAGCGTTTTGATAAAAAGAAACGACAAAACGAAACAAATAGAGGTCACCTTACGTAACCTACAGGGTGACACCAGTGTCGTTAAGGCAGGAACCTACGAAACCATTCTTGGAGCAAAAGTTGTTAACCTGAATGATCAGGAAAAACAAAAGTTAGGGATCAAATACGGGGTGAAAGTAACCGAACTTCAGGAGGGCAAACTGAAGAGCGAGGGCGTAAGACCCGGATTTGTGATCACACAGGTTAACAATAAACCGGTTTACTCGGTTGAAGAACTTGGTGAAATTTTTAACAGTATTAAAGGTGGTGTTTACATAGAGGGAGTATATCAGCGGGGAGTATATGCGTATTACGCATTTGGACTGTAAAAGCCAGTTTTTACTATAATATAAGGCTTGCAGTTTGCAAGCCTTTTTTTTTGATAATTTTTCGGGTTCATCGATTTGTATTGAAATTAATAATTAAATAGCATAAATTCGCACAAATTTTTCCGGGACAATGAGACAATTAAAAATCACAAAATCAATTACCAACAGGGAGAGTGCTTCACTGGATAAGTATTTGCAGGAGATTGGCAAAGAGGAACTGATTACGGTTGAAGAGGAAGTGGAGTTGGCACAACGTATCAAGAAGGGCGATAAGACAGCCTTGGAAAAGCTCACCAGGGCTAATCTCAGGTTTGTGGTTTCCGTAGCCAAACAATATCAGAACCAGGGCCTCAGTCTGCCTGATCTTATCAACGAAGGTAATCTGGGATTGATTAAAGCGGCCGAAAAATTTGACGAAACCCGCGGTTTCAAGTTTATTTCCTATGCTGTATGGTGGATCAGACAATCCATTTTGCAGGCACTGGCAGAACAATCACGTATAGTTCGCCTGCCCCTCAACCAGGTAGGATCGTTAAACAAAATCAACAAAGCTTTTTCGAAATTCGAACAGCAATATGAGCGTACGCCAACCCCCGAGGAACTGGCAGAAGCGCTTGAACTTCCCAAGGAAAAAATATCCGACACACTAAAGGTATCGGGACGGCATGTATCGGTTGATGCTCCTTTTGCCGAAGGCGAAGATAACAGTCTGCTCGATATCCTGATCAACCACGATTCTCCTAAAGCTGACAAAAAGCTGATAAGCGAATCGCTGATGAAGGAAATCGACAGGGCGCTGGCAACACTTACTGAGCGTGAGCGCGACATCATCAAGTTTTTCTTTGGCATTGGTGTGCAGGAAATGACACTCGAAGAAATCGGTGAAAAATTTGATCTTACCCGCGAACGCGTAAGGCAAATCAAGGAAAAGGCCATTCGCCGCCTGCGGCATACCTCACGCAGCAAACTGCTGAAATCGTACCTCGGATAACCGTATATTATTTCAAATATTCCGTAGAGACGCACAATCGTGCGTCTCTTTTTTTTGCCCCGTAAACACGTACGATTGTAGAGACGCACAATCGTGCGTCTCTTTTTTTATATCCTGTATATACGGATGATTAGAGACGCACAATCGTGCGTCTCTACGGGGTTTATTCCAATTCGTCCCTCAGCATTTCAATGGTGTTGATTGCTTTTGTCAACGCTTCCTCATATGCATCCTGAATGAAGATCCTTTCTTGAAAATGTTCTTCACTGGAGTCAATGATTTAATCATTTCGGGAAATGCTAGCATAATGTCAGGTTAAGGTATAGTTATAGTTGGGTGCTGGGTGCTGGTGTTCTTCAAAATTCGATACCTGCCGGTCAGGCAGATTCGGTGTTTATTGTCTACTGGTCTTCTAAGTCTTCTAAGTCTTCTACGTCAGCAATCTTGGTTCTTGGTTCTTGGTTCTTGGTTCTTGGCTCTTGGCTCTTGGCTCTTGGCTCTTGGTTCTTGGTTCTTGGATCTTGGCTCTTGGTTCTTGGCTCTTGGCTCTTGGCTCTTGGCTCTTGGTTCTTGGTTCTTGGATCTTGGCTCTTGGTTCTTGGTTCTTGGATCTTGGCTCTTGGTTCTTGGTTCTTGGTTCTTGGATCTTGGCTCTTGGTTCTTGGTTCTTGGATCTTGGCTCTTGTTCACTTCACATTCTTCATCGTCAGCTGAATCCTTTTACGGGCCAGGTCCACCTCCACCACTTTCACCTTCACATGCTGGTGAAGTTTAACCACATCGGCCGGATTGGTAACAAAACGGTCGGCCAACTGCGAAATATGCACCAGTCCGTCCTGTTTCACCCCTATATCCACAAAAGCGCCAAAGTTGGTTATATTGGTCACAATACCCGGAAGCACCATACCCGGCTGAACATCTTCGATGGTATGAATATCGTCTGCAAACTCAAAAACCTTAATGGCAGAACGCGGATCGCGCCCGGGTTTGGCCAGTTCGTTCATGATATCCGTCAATGTTGGTAAACCTGCTTTTTCATCGATATACCGGTTGATATCGAGCTGCTTGCGCAACGATTCATCTTTCAGCAAATCATCAACCGGATGACCCAGGTCTTTCGCCATTTTCTCCACCAGGTAGTAGCTTTCGGGGTGAACCGCGCTGTTATCGAGCGGATGTCTTCCATTTCTGATCCGCAGAAAACCGGCAGCCTGTTCAAAAGCCTTGGGACCCATGCGGGGTATCTTTTTAAGATCCTCGCGTGTGGTAAATTCCCCCTGTTCTTTTCGGTAATCGACAATGTTTTTGGCAAGCTGGAGTCCCAGGCCGGAGACATAGGTCAGTAAATGCATACTGGCTGTGTTCAGGTCCACGCCTACTGCATTTACGCAACTCTCCACCACCTGATCGAGCGATTCCTTGAGTTTATGCTGGTCAACATCGTGCTGATACTGTCCTACACCAATCGATTTAGGATCGATCTTCACAAGTTCGGCAAGCGGATCCATC
Source organism: Bacteroidales bacterium (assembly GCA_016938095.1). Lineage (GTDB taxonomy): Bacteria > Bacteroidota > Bacteroidia > Bacteroidales > UBA10428 > UBA5072. The sequence continues at coordinate 4,724 of JAFGVG010000085.1, read as the reverse complement.
AGTCGACGCCCAATAGAAACCGCACCGCGAACCGTTACATCATAATCGGGAAATTCATCGCGGGCTGTTTTTGAAGCCGAGTATACTGATGCACCGGCTTCACTGACCACAAAGACTTTAAGATCCCGTTCGAATTTGATTTTACGGATAAAAGCTTCGGTTTCGCGACTGGCCGTACCGTTTCCTATGGCAATGGCTTCAATTTTATAAGCGTTTACCAGCGTTCCTATCTTTTTAATAGCTTGCGTGGTCTCCTGTTGTGGCGGATGTGGAAATATGGTTTCGTTATGTAACAAATTGCCCTGTGCATCGAGACAAACCACCTTGCAACCACTGCGGAAACCCGGGTCAATGGCTAATACCCGCTTTTGCCCCAACGGAGGTGACATCAGCAGTTGTTTCAGGTTCCCGGCAAATACCCCTATGGCCTGCATATCGGCTTTTTCTTTGGAAAGGGCACGGAACTCGGTTTCAATCGATGGTGACAACAGCCTTTTATAAGAATCCTTAATGGCCAGCGTAACCTGATTTGAACCGTCACCGGCTCCCCTGATAAATTGCCGGTTGAGCTGCGTAACTGCTTTTTCGGCATCGGGCTCGATGCTCACCCGCAGAAATCCTTCGTCTTCACCCCGTAACATGGCCATCAACCGATGCGAGGGGCAACGGTTTAAAGGTTCTGCAAAATCAAAATAATCTTTGTATTTGATCCCCTCCTCTTCCTTGCCTTTAATAATTTTAGATGCTATTATAGCACCCTGCGAAAACTGCCTTCGTACCAGATTTCTGGACTGCTGATCTTCGTTTATCCGCTCAGCAATTATGTCACGTGCGCCCTGCAACGCATCCTCAACCGTTTCTACCTGATCGTTAAGGTACTGCGCTGCGGCTCCTGATATATCCTTTTCGGTTTGTCTGAAAAGTATGTCGGCAAGTGGCTCCAGTCCTTTTTCCCTGGCCACGGAAGCCCTGGTTTTTCTTTTGGGTTTATAGGGCAGGTATATGTCTTCGAGTTCAGTGAGCGTCATGGCTTCATCAAGCCTTTTACGAAGTTCTTCGGTGAGTTTACCCTGCTCATCGATACTCTTAATAATAGCCTCACGCCGCTTTTCCAGCTCCTGGTATTTGTTGAACAGGTCACGTATATTGCCAACCTGCACTTCGTCGAGACTTCCTGTGGCTTCTTTGCGGTACCGGCTGATGAAAGGTATGGTTGCACCGGCATTCAAAAGCTTCATAGTATTTTCAACCTGCCAGGGCAGCAGATTCAGCTCCATGGCAAGCACATGTATGTATTTGTTCTCCATTCCTTAAAATCAAACTAATTCACACAAATGTAGGTAATTGTTCTTAAATTAGAAGAATGAAAAAGCAAGCGTTTAACGGATTCCGGATTTACCGGAACGAAGCATTGCCTGATTTCTTTACGCGTTTGGTTACAGAACAACTTAACCTGTGCATTGACCTTTGCCATGGTTTTGCCAAAAACCCCGACTATGCTGTCCACGAGATCCGAAAAGCGACCAAACGCATCAGATCTGTATACCGGCTGTTTCAGCCGGGTTTTGAAACCGAAGCCTATGAAAATGCACGCAGACAATTTGCAGGACTAAGCGATTTGCTGGCCATTGCAAGGAGAAACGAGGTTTACCGGCAAAGCCTGGCTTTACTGTCCGGTGACCGAAGGTATAAACCTGTTCACCTGGCAGCTGAAAAGCTTACGGAGGAAATCACCAAACAACATAAGACATTCATCTTTAACATGATTCAGCAGGAACACATACCGGAACAGATTGTAACCATCCTCAAAAAAGAAAAGCAGTTGCTGCGGAAAACAAACCTCAGTCATGCTGATCTAAGCCTGCTTTATGCAGGTTGGAAACAAACTTACCGGCAGGGGCTTAATAATTTGAAAGTGGTTATGCAGCATACCAATGCTATAACCCTGCATAATCTGCGAAAAAGTGTGAAGATGATCTGGAATCAACTGCTGTTGTTTCAACCCTTATGGCCTGCAGTTTTAAACGGCTATATCAGTCAGTTCGACCGGCTGGCAGAGAAACTAGGCATGGACCATGACCTGGCTGAACTGGAAGCGTTCATCAAAGCCAATACTCACATCTTATCCCCCGATGAAACAAGCAACATGCTTGCAGTAACAGCCAAAAAGCAACAGCAGATAAGGCAAACAGCCATTCCCATAGCCACAAAACTATTTGCAGAAAAACCAGGAGCCTTTGCCAGTAGAATGGCCGTTTATTATAACGAATTGGCAATCAGACCTTGAAGTAATTCTGTAAGGTAATCTTTTCTGTCCGACAACCTGCCTTTGAGACTTCCTCATTTCTTGTTCACCGATCCAGCGCTGGAGGTATTGATTTCAGCAAGCCGTGGCTCTCCTTTGTATTGAATGCTGGCGGCACTGCTCGACCTAAAACGGGCTTCTTCGGTTACAAATACCCTTGCAGTGCTGGCACTGGACACGGTAATATCTCCTTTTTTTGCTTCCAGTTCAAAGGCATCGAGATCACCGGCGCTGCTAAGATCAGCTTTTAATAGCTGCGTCATTCCTTTCAACTGTGCATTACCGGCACTCGACATGGATATATTCACCTCGTTGGCATCGAGTTCCAGGTTCAACTCGCCTGCACTGCTCATGTCTATGTCGAGCTTATCGGTTTTAAACCTGTTGATCCCGGTAATTTCGGCAGCGCTGGATATATCAATATTGTCAATGGTTTTACAGGTTATATTTACCTTTCTGGTTTTGGCCATCCTGATCATCTTTTCGGAATAAATGTGTAATACACCGCCGTTAACTTCTGTGCGTATCCACTCCTGCAGATTCTCATCGGCTTCCACTTCAACAAGCTGGGTATCGCCCTGGGTAAGGTATACATCAAGGCCGGCAGATGCCTTAATGCCTGTAAACCCAGGAAGATCACGTTTTTGCTTTACCACTTTCCCGTTTCCGCTGATGGTATCCTGAACATTAATTACGCAACCTGAAACAGTTACGATAAGCGCCATTAAGGCAATGAGTATTCTGATGGTTTTCATATAGCCCTGAATTTTAATAAACATACGTTGAATATATGAAATTGCTGCAAACTTTCCGCTATTTGGGGGATAATTTGATACTTTTTTCACTATCTTTAGAATACCTTCCACCACCCTATGGAGAACAGCGATACCATTCTGGTCATTGACGATTCCAGCACTGCCTTATTACTGATGGAATACGCGCTGAACGAAGCCGGCTATTCTACCTACACCGTATCGAATGTCAGGCAGGCTATTGATTACCTCAACAAAAACAACCCCCGGTTGATTTTGCTTGACCTGAGTATGCCGGAAATTTCCGGATTTGACTTTCTGAACATGCGATCTGAATTGCATCTCGACAAAACTCCCATCATTGTTGTTTCGGCTTTTACCTCACCTGAAACCATTCATAATGCTATGGAACTCGGTGCAAAAGACTTTGTCCCGAAGCCCATATTAATTAATGCGTTGATGGAAAAAATCAAGGCAAACTACTAAGGGAAGCGGATTGTTAACATGTATTCTGCCCAAATCCTTTAAGGTTTTGATTTTTTTACTGATATTAGCATGAACATCTAATAAACATCTGATATGTCAAAAAAGGCTAGGACAATATCCATGGCAATTGTTATTGCCATTGTTGCAACGGTGCTCATTTTGTGGATGATGCGAAAGACCATCGCCACAAAAGCCATTGAAGAAGGTAATCAGCTGCTGGCGGAAAAGAATTATGAATCATCACTCGCTGCTTACGAAAAAGCGTACCGGTGGTTTGGAAAATCTCCGGAAGCGTTATACGGAATAAGCCAAAGCGAATACTATCTGGGCCGGTTTGCCGACGCACTTAACCATGCCAACTTATCCATTGCCCTGGATAGCCTGCAGTCAAAACTCTTTTTGAACAGGGGGCTGATCAACTTCAAACTCGAAGATAAAAACAGGGCTATGGTCGATTATACCAAAGCCATATCACTTGACACCCTGAATGCCCAGGCTTTTTACCACCGGGGAATTTTAAAGGCAAGCCTGGCCGACTTTACTGGTTCAGTGGCGGATTACCGGAAAGCCATGAGCCTGGACAAAGAAAATATTGAAGCTTATTTAAAAAGCATTGAAGCCCGCTCGGCAATGGACGATTTCAGGGGAGCCATCGCCGATTATGACAAATTATTAAGTATCGATCTGCAAAACGATGAAGCTTACGCAAACCGTGGTTACCTTAAATTAAACATTGGCGATCATGAAGGCGCCATTGCCGATTTCAACGATGCCCTGGCGATTAAACCCGGGAATGCAGATGTTATTTTTAACAGGGGTAGTGCGTACGCCCGAAAGGGTGATTTTCGATCGGCTGTAAAAGATTTTACCGAAGCCATTGACAAAAAACATAAGGTTGATGATGCATTGTACAGCAGGGCTTTGTCAAATATCAACCTGCAAAAACCGGGTGAAGCCATACGTGACCTGAATGCCCTTATTCAAAGCAACCCAGGTAATTCCGATGCAATATTTACACTGGGCGTGGCTTATTCGGCCCAAAAGGACTTTGCCAGGGCAATCACTTACTTTGATAAAGTAATAACCATGCAACCCGATCTGGCAAAAGCTTATTTCAACCGGGGAGTAGCCCGTGGTAATCTCAATCTTCACCGGGAAGCCATTCCCGATTTTGACAAGGC
>JAFGVG010000084.1 GCA_016938095.1 Bacteroidales bacterium | reverse complement strand
GATCCGAAACAAAACATATATCCCATGCCGCTTGTGTCGCATAACCGCGATGAGGTTTTTGTAGGCCGGCTCAGGCGCGACGAGTCGCAGCCAAATACGCTCAATATGTGGGTGGTATCGGACAACCTGCGCAAGGGTGCTGCTACCAATGCAGTGCAAATTGCCGAATACCTTGTAGAGAAGAAATTGATTTAATACAGGAAATTGTCGTAAGGGTACCGCGAGATGTGTATCTCCCGCACCTTTTGATACAGGATATCTCTTAACTCCTTAATATGTTGTTTTTTTAGGGCCGAGATAAATATCGAGGGATCATTATGTTTGGCCATCCAGCTATTCATTAATTCCTCGAGCGTAAAGTTATCACGGGTTTTCGGGCTGAGATCGTCTTCATCTTTGGAAATAAAGGAATAAGCATCGGTTTTATTGAATACCACCAGGGTTGGTTTGTCTGCCGCATTTATTTCCTGAAGGGTTTGGTTAACCACTGCAAGTTGCTCCTCAAATCCCGGGTGTGAAATATCCACAACATGCAAAAGCAGGTCGGCTTCCCTTACTTCATCAAGCGTCGATTTAAACGATTCAACAAGGTGATGAGGCAGTTTACGAATGAACCCAACGGTATCGGATAAAAGAAAAGGCAGGTTGCCAATCACCACTTTCCGCACGGTAGCGTCGAGTGTGGCAAAAAGCTTATTCTCGGCAAATACAGTTGATTTGCTAAGTAAATTCATGAGGGTCGACTTGCCTACATTGGTATAACCAACCAGGGCTACGCGCACCAGTTTTCCCCTGTTTTTACGCTGCGTTACCATTTGTTTATCAATCTTATCGAGCTGTTCCTTCAACAGCGCAATTTTGGTACGGATAATACGGCGGTCGGTTTCGATTTCAGTTTCTCCAGGACCCCTAAGGCCGATACCTCCGCGCTGGCGTTCGAGGTGGGTCCACATACCGGCCAGGCGGGGCAGGAGATACTCGTACTGGGCGAGTTCAACCTGGGTTTTGGCATAAGCAGTGGTAGCACGGTGTGCAAAAATATCCAGGATGAGATTGGTACGGTCGAGTACACGAATTTCCAACTCCTTTTCGATATTCCTTACCTGGCTGGGTGACAGTTCGTCATCGAAAACAGCAATGTCAATGTTGTTTTCCTTAACAAATTGCTTAATTTCAAATAATTTACCACTGCCAATGTAGGTGCTGGCATTGGGGGTCATGAGACGCTGGATGAATTGCCTTACCGGAACAGCGCCGGCCGTATCCACCAAAAAGGCAAGTTCACTCAGGTATTCTTCGATCAGTTCAATGGGTTGATCATTGCTGGAAACACCGACAAGCACAGCTCTTTCCGGCTCAGAAACATGAAGATATCCCCCCATCAGTAAAAATTAGTATGGTTAAGGGACGCAAAGTAAGCAAAAAAAATCAACGAATGATCCCCCTGTTATAGGTAATGGCTTCGTGAATAGATTTCTTGAGTGCTTCGGTACAGTCGAGTATAATTTGAATGTCAGTTGGGAATGGAACAGGCTCGAGTTCTACGAGCTTGCGTTTTTCAGGCGACAAAGCTTCAACGTCGCCAATAGCCCTGGCTGAAATATGCTCAAAATGCATAGCGGCAGCAATGGGTTGCTTTTTGATTACGGATTCAGGATTTGCCGTAATAAATTCTACCTCTCCGGTAATGTTACAGTCCTTTTGTTGATGCGATTCGATGACCGTACATTGTATGTCTTTGTATTTCTTAACTTTTATATCGTTTCCTGAGGTGTCCTTCATTACATTTCCTTTGGCATCAAGTACATACTCAAAACCATTTTCGATGGTCTTTTTCTCAATGATATCCTTATCACTCACCAGGTCGGGCGATACGTTAATGTTTTGCAATATGATATCGATATAATAATCGTATTGTATGTTGTTGTCGAGTTTACGGGTATGATATTCAACCCATTCGCTATTCAGTTGTGAGGCATTAACGGCTACCAGTCCGTCGGTAAATTCCTGTGGCAGGTTGATAATGGTGCGATTGACAACTCCAACCAATACCCTGCTGGTGCCCAGGTATCGGGCTTCGTTAATCAACTGGTCCAGATCGCTGTATGAGTCGCCCGAGTATTGTTTGGCTTTGTTCAGCTCATAATAAGCCTGGCGGTAAGATTCTTTGGTTTTGTTTTCCATAAGTTTACGACCGTGCGTATTGAAGTATTCAGCCGCTTTTCTTTTAGCTGTCACAATTTCGGCATCGTAATCCACAAAATTGTATTGCACGGTTCGCCCATTTATATTCAGCGGCAATACCCTGCTTACCGAGGCCTGCCGGTTTTTCAGTATGGAATAAAGGTTTAACATTTCATCCCAGGTGTCGGGATTACCTTCCATTTTCAGGTACTTAACCCGGTCGAGGTCGCGGGTATTGGCCAGGTTATATGCTTTATCGAGCATAATGGCGTCTTCTTCGTTATTGGGATTTTTAATCAATCCTTTTATGGATTTTTCGATGATCGCATCGTAATTGCCCTTCTGAAGAAGCTTTTCGGGCGAAGAACAACTGCCTAGTATCAAGGCAAAGGGCAATATCCAGGTAAAGACTTTCATAAGCGTGTGTTAAATAATGTTATTAATCCAAAGATGTACAAAAGTAATGCCACCCCTGTCCGTAAAAATAGAAATACGTTTTTTTGCAGGAATGGTTTTAATTTAATACTTTTGCACGCATAATTTTAAGCCCACACCCATATTGGGGAATTAGCTCAGTTGGCTAGAGCGATTGCATGGCATGCAATAGGTCAGGGGTTCGACTCCCCTATTCTCCACAAACCGGTGTGGGTTTTTATTTTGTTGGGATTTGAGTTGGAGAAAGGTTTTCAGCAAACTGTCATCAGGCTTTTCGTTTTAGCCTTAAATAAAGAAACAACATACCCAGCAGCAGGGTTCCCAAACCTGCACTGATAATGATCAGCATCCGGTTCCGGCTTTGTTCCCGCAGATACTGACCGTTAATGTTATTGATATACATGTCGGTCATTTTGTCCTCGGCTCCCGATTCGAGTGATTCTTTGCGTTTGAGCGCTTCTTCGTTTAATTTAGTCAAAATTTTCTGTGTCTTTTCGTACTCGAGGTCCATTTCGTTTTCGGAGACAGGGATTTCAATGCTGATATTTGACTGGTTAAGTGAGGCCAATGCTTCTTCCATTTCCGAAGCCTTATCGAACTTTTTGGCCGAGCTGTAGGCCACGGAAAGTGCTTTGGTATTTTTGGCCATCAGCACAGGAATATTCAGACTGTCGGCAATCCGCTTACTTTTTTCGTATTGCTTAATGGCCATTTCGTGGTCGCCCGACCTGCGGTATGCATTACCAAGGTTAAAAAGGGTGACTGCCTGACCGTAGTCGTACTGGTTTTCTTTTTTGGTATTGATCGACCGCTGGTAATAACCAATGGCATCTTCGTATTTATTATTGATAAACAACAAATTACCAAGGTTGTTGAGTGCCATCGAGGCTTCTTTGCGGTTGTTGTTTTCGTTGAGATTTTTCATCGATTCCTTGAAAAACTTTTCGGCTTCGGTATAATTGCCCATTTCATAATGTGCTACGCCCAGTTTATTGTATACCGAACCCAGGGCTTCGTCCATGTTAAGCTTGCGGATTATGTTTACGGTTTTTTCGTACGACATGATAGAACTGGTCAGTATTTTCTGTTTGTAATAGACATCCCCAAGGTTGTTTTCGATGTCTTTTAACCCCGGTTCATCCTGCATATCTTCCTTGATTTTTGCAGATTGCTGGTAGTAATTAATGGCGTTTTTGTAATCGTACGTAGTTTCGTAAACATTGGCAATTTCCGACATAACCTTTGATGCTCCGGCTTTATCGCCTGTTTTTTCTTTCAGGGCGAGGGATTTTTCGTAGGATGAAATGGACTGTTGAAAATCGCCGGTGCTGTAATAAGCATCAGCCAGGTTATCGTAAACCTCGGCCACACTTTCTTCTTTTCCTGTTTTTTCTTCAATGGCAAGCGCTTTATTATAATAAGCAATAGCCATTTCATCATCACCGGCCTCTTTGAATGCGTCGGCTATCTTCCTCAGCACAGCAGCAATCGCTGCCTGATCCTTTGATTTTTCAGCTTTTGCAAGCTCTTCAGCAAATTTTTCCAGTATTATTTTCCGGGCACTTTCGCGGTCGTCCGCGGTCTGCATGGTGACTTCGGTTTCAGCTGCCGTTTCGCTTATGGTTGGTGTGGTTTTGGCAGTAGCAGCTTTTTTGAGTTGTTCCTGTTCAAGCTTGCGGGCTTGTTCAACTTTACGCTTAACTTCAGCAAGTTCGTTTATTCCCAGGGTGGCTTCGATACTTTGCATCTTCAGCTTGGGTTCATCCTCATTGGGCATGAGGTCGGCGGCTTTTTCGTATTCGAACATGGCGGCAGCATAGTTTTTCTCAGCAAGATAACCATCGCCTTTAAGCAAATGTTGCCTATACTGAGTGGACTTATCCGGGGTTTGTGCATAAGCACTTCCGATCCCGGTGGCAGGAATCAGGACAACCGGCCCAAGCAGCCATATCAACAGGGTTAATCGCACATATACGTTCACTGAATACCTTTTCATGATTTCCTGGTTTTAAAGCTCATACGAATTAAAGGACAGACAAGATACATGCCTGTCAAAAATTTCTATCTAAAATAAGCTATTTTTGCATAATCCGACATAATTTCCCGAGCCTTTTATGAAAGCGGAATTCAATAATTCAGTCCATTATATCAAAAAACTGATCGAATCGGGCGAAAGTCAGCAACTCGATTTTAAATTCGAGATCAGCAATGCGCGTAAAATTGCAAGAACTTTTTCTGCTTTTGCCAATACAGTGGGCGGAAAACTATTAATTGGCGTTAAGGATAATGGCAAAATCAGTGGCGTACGCAGTGAGGAAGAAGCTTACATGGCTGAATCCGGGGCGCATATTTTTTGCAAGCCATCGGTCACCTATAGCCTTAAAAAGTGGGTGGTTGAAGGGAAAACCGTTCTCGAGGTAGATGTGCCCATGAGTAAGAACCGTCCCCATTTTGCCAGGGACGAAGATGATAAATGGGTGGCCTATGTACGCGTTGGCGACCAGAATATCAGGGCCAATCAGGTGTTGATCAATGTATGGAAAAAGAAAGGGATGCAAAGAGGCATTTTGCTGAATTACGGGCGCGAAGAACAGGCGTTGCTGGCCTATCTTTCGGAAAACGAAAACATCACCCTTACGAAATTTACAAGACTGGCAAGGATCAACCGCGCCCATGCAGAACGATTACTGATTAACCTGATTCTGATGCAGGTGGTGGAGATGGAAATTACGGAAGGGGCTGTTTTTTATAAACTTAAGCAGCGGGTTCCGGAAAGCTGACAACCTGGCATAGCCTATTAAAATGAACAATCCGGCACGTTAATTGTATATATCTACATATTTAAATATATAAACAGCATACAATGAAACAAACCTTAATTATGCTGGCCACCCTGTTGGCCATTACCCTGGTAAGTTGCAAAGGTCAACCTGAACAGCGTGCCGTCAAAAGCAACACCACTGAAGCCAGCTTATCAGAAACCCCTGTTGCTCAGCCTGCGGGCACTGCCACTGGCGAGCCTGTGCAAATTGATAAGGCCGGATTTCTGAAACTTATTATGGATTATGAGAAAAACCCCGAAAAATGGGTGTTCCAGGGCGACAAGCCATGTGTCGTTGATTTTTACGCCGACTGGTGTGCGCCCTGTAGAATAACCTCGCCCATCCTGGATGAACTGGCTCATGAGTACGCCGGGAAAATTAATGTTTACAAGGTAGATGTGGACAAGGAACAGGAGTTAGCCGCGGTATTTGGTGTCAGAAGCATTCCTTCGTTTTTGTTCTGTCCCCAGAGTGGACAGCCAACCATGTCGTCTGGCATAGCTGCTACCCGCGAAGAAACAAAAGCCATGTTTGTAAGGCAAATCGAGGAGTTGTTGCTGGGCAATAAACCCGCTTCTTTGTAAGCATTGCTTACGGTCTGACCGCGGACTGACTTATCCTTTTTTATCAACAAGGAGACTATTATGCGGTAACTTGCCGTAATTTTAAGGCATGTTTTTGATTTTTGACACCGAAACCACTGGGTTGCCCGCCAATTATAACGCCCCGGTGACAGACAGCGCCAACTGGCCCCGGATGGTCCAGCTTGCTTGGGAATTTCACGACCGGTATGGCCGGTTATTATACAATAAGTCCCGTATTATAAAACCTGAAGGATACATAATTCCACAGGCGGCTGTTCAGGTGCACGGCATTACAACCGAGAAAGCGCTGGCCGAAGGCGTTGATCTCGACAGGGTGCTTCAAGAGTTTAACGCCGATCTTGAGCAGTCTTCTTTTGTGGTTGGTCACAATGTTGGTTTTGACATCAGTATTCTTGGGGCAGAATTCGTCAGGAAAGGCATTTCCACGAAACTTGCCGGCATCAGGTCGGTTTGCACCAAGGAAGAATCAACTGATTTTTGTGCTTTACCCGGAGGCAAGGGAGGGAAATATAAATGGCCAAACCTGTCGGAATTACATAACCGGCTGTTTAACGAGGGCTTTGACGAAGCGCATAATGCAGCTGCAGATGTGGCGGCAACTGCACGGTGTTTTTTTGAACTGGTGCGGCTCGAAGTCATCCCGGCCCGAAAACTTAATATGGAGCCGGGTTTTACCGATGCATTCAAAGAAGTCAACCCGCTTCCCATAAGGCCTTATGAGATTGAAATTATTAAAAATCAGCCTGGTCCTTTTGTTCCGGAAACTGTTGTTGTGGCTGAAGCCATCAAGGATATCGCACTGGCAGAAATACCTTTTACCCATTTACATGTTCACACGCAATATTCGATTCTCGACGGTGCGGCCGTCATAAAAAGTCTCATTGCCAAAGCAAAAAAAGACAATATGGAGGCCCTTGCCATTACCGATCATGGTAATATGTTCGGGGCAAAGGAATTTCATAACGAGGCAAAAAAACAGGGGATCAAGCCAATTTTAGGCTGTGAAGTTTACGTGGCCAGGCGCTCGCGACTGGAGAAATCCGATAAGGCTGATGGGGGAGGCTTTCACCTGGTGTTGCTGGCAAAAAACAAACAGGGCTATAAAAACCTGATCAAACTGGTATCGTATGGCTGGATCGAGGGATTTTACTACAGGCCCAGGGTCGACAAGGAATTGCTCCGTAAATATCACGAGGGATTGATTGCCTCATCGGCCTGTTTGCACGGTGAGATACCCTGGTTACTCCGCCACGAAGGAAAAGAGCATGCGCTGAAAGCGCTTTCGGAATACAGGGATATTTTCGGGGACGATTTTTATCTCGAATTGCAGCGACATCCGTCGGGAGATCCTCAGATTGACAGGGAGGTTTTTGAGAACCAGGTTTATGTGAATAACGAATTGTTACAGATAGCAGCAGAATACGGCATCAAATGCATTGCCACCAATGACGTGCATTTTATTAACGAGGAAGATGCTCCGGCACACGATCGTCTGTTGTGTATCAGTACAGGAAAGGATGTTGATGACCCTAACCGGTTGCGCTACACACGACAGGAGTGGCTTAAATCGCGCGACGAGATGAGGAAGTTGTTTCAGGATGTTCCTGAAGCCCTTGCAAACACTCAGGAAATTGTAGAAAAGGTTGAGGTATATGAACTCAACAGCGACCCGATTATGCCTGATTTTCCAATACCCGAAGGATATGCCGATGCTTATGAATACCTGCATCATTTGACTTACGAAGGCGCCGCGCAACGATTTCCCGGGCTGAACGAAATCGTCCGCGAAAGAATCGATTTCGAACTTGACACCATTCGTAAGATGGGTTTTCCGGGCTATTTCCTTATTGTTTGGGATGTGATTCGCGCTGCAAGGGAAATGGGAGTGTCAGTCGGGCCGGGCCGCGGGTCTGCCGCCGGTTCGGTAGTTGCCTATTGCCTGCGGATAACCGATATTGATCCGATAAAATACGATCTGCTTTTTGAGCGCTTTTTGAATCCCGATCGTATTTCAATGCCTGATATTGATATTGATTTTGATGAAGACGGTCGCGAAAAAGTGCTGCAATATGTCGTAAAGAAGTATGGCAAACAACGTGTGGCGCATGTTATTACCTTTGGGACCATGGCCCCTAAGATGGCTATTCGCGATGTGGCAAGGGTGCAGAAACTCGAATTGTCCGAAGCCGACCGGTTGGCCAAGTTGGTTCCCGAAACACCGGGTACCAGTTTTAAGGATGCTTACGAAAAGGTACCGGAATTACTTGCCGAAAAAAACTCTGAAAACAAGCTGATTGCCAGCACGCTTAAGTATGCCGAAGTGCTGGAAGGATCCGTAAGGCAAACCGGCGTGCATGCTTGTGGTATCATTATCGGAAAAGATAACCTCGAAGAATTCATCCCCATTTGCCGGAACAAGGATGCCGAATTAAATGTCACCCAGTACGAGGGTTCGCATATCGAATCGGTTGGCATGCTTAAAATGGACTTCCTGGGATTGAAAACCCTTTCCATCATTAAGGATGCCCTGGAAAATATCCGCAAATCGCGGCATATCGATGTTGATATTGACCACTTGCCGCTGGATGATGCCAAAACGTACGAACTCTACAGTAAGGGCGAAACTACAGGGCTTTTCCAGTTTGAGTCGGAAGGAATGAAAAAGTACCTGAAGGCATTGCGCCCAAACCGCTTTGAAGATCTTATAGCCATGAATGCCCTTTACCGGCCTGGCCCCATGGAATACATACCCAGTTATGTAAACCGTAAACATGGCAGGGAGGAAATCGTTTACGACATACCTGATATGGAAGCCTACCTGAAGGATACTTATGGCATTACGGTTTACCAGGAGCAGGTCATGTTATTGTCACAATTGCTGGCTGGTTTTACGAAAGGTATGGCCGATTCACTCCGGAAAGCAATGGGTAAAAAGATCGTCTCGATGATGAATGATCTCCGGGTGAAATTCGAGGAAGGATGCGTTCGTAACGGTCATGACCCGAAAACGGTGGCCAAGATCTGGAAGGATTGGGAGTCGTTTGCACACTATGCATTCAACAAGTCACACTCCACGTGTTATGCCTATATTTCTTATCAGACCGCCTACCTGAAAGCTCATTACCCGGCAGAATTCATGGCTGCCGTGCTGAGTCGTAACCTGAACGATCTGAAAAAAATTGCTTTCTTTATGGATGAATGCAGACGTATGGGAATAAAGGTTCTGGTGCCGGATATCAATGAAAGTCATGCCCGGTTCACCGTAAATGCGCAGGGCCATATTCGGTTCGGACTGGCAGCCATAAAGGGAGTGGGTGAATCGGCAGTGGAGCATCTTATCGAGGTCAGGGGGAAGGGCGGCATATTCAGGGATATTTACGATTTTGTTGAAAGGATAAACATTACCACCGTAAACAAGCGGTGTCTTGAAGCCCTTGCCATGGCCGGCGGTTTCGACGGGCTGAGTGATATACCCAGGTACGCTTTCTTGGAACCAGATGCCTCAGGGGTAAGTTTTATTGAGCAACTGATCCGTTACGGGAATAAAGCTCAGCGTAATCCCGACCAGGGTCTGACCCTGTTTGGAGATATGAGTGATATTGAGATTAATAAACCTCAGCCGTCGAAGGTGAATGAATGGCCTCCCCTGTTAAAACTGAACAAGGAAAAAGAGGTTATCGGCATTTACCTGTCGTCGCATCCGCTCGATAATTTCAGGCTCGAAATGGAACAGTTCTGCAACACACAGCTAGCCGAACTAAGTGAACTTGAATCGTTACGGGGGAAAGACATTTCAATTGGAGGCATGGTAACCAGTGTCAGGCACGCTACCACAAAAAACGGGAAACCCTATGGCGCTTTTACCATGGAAGATTACAGCGGAACTTTTTCCATGACCCTTTTTGGAAAAGATTATGAGAATTTCCGGAAATACATGTATGAAAATTACTCACTGCTCATCAGGGGTACTGTTGCCGAGAACACCTGGAGAAGCAATCCCGAACTCGAATTCAGGATAAAGAATGTATACATGCTCAGTTCCGTGCGGGATGAGTTGGTGAAAACCATCCAGATCAGATTGCCTGTTGATGTTGTTACCGATAATTTTATCGAAGCGCTGGCAACACATACCCGGCAACACCCGGGTAACACCAACCTGAAGTTTCTGGTATATGATCCCGCGGAGCAGATCACGGTTGATTTGTTCAGCCGTACTTGTCGGATAAACCTTGCAGATGAGCTGATAGGGTTTCTGGCAAGTTACAACGAAATTGAATTCAAACTCTGTTGAGGTTGTTTGATGTTCAAACGCAGTTTTGTACTTTTGCAGACATAAAAATACAGGAATTATAAAAAATTATTACTATGGTTGTTACATTAACGGATGCAAATTTCGAGGAGATGGTGCTTAATTCCGATAAGCCCGTATTGGTTGATTTCTGGGCCGAATGGTGTGGACCCTGCAGGGTAATTGGTCCCATTGTAAAGGAATTGTCAGAAGACTACGATGGAAAAATTGTAGTTGGCAAGCTCGATGTGGATTCAAATCCGGCGGTTGCTTCAAAATTTGGCATCCGGAACATTCCTACCGTACTTTTTTTCAAGAATGGTAAGGTTGCCGATAAACAAGTTGGAGCAGTGCCCAAAGGTAGCCTGGTGAATAAGGTTGAAGCGCTGTTATCCTGAGGTCTGTTTTTAACCAGCCCATGGTGCTCAAATATATCAACAGTAACCGCATAAGCGTTATCGTATTGTTTTCGTTGCTTCCGGTGCTATACTGGATGCCTTCTTTGTTTTCGATTTCTGCTCAGTACGAATCTGAAGTCGCTTCTATATTCATGGGCAGATGGATTGCCTCATTCAACGACAATTTCAAATTCCTGTCTTCGTTGATTGCCATGTTGTTGATCATGCTCAACGGATACCTGCTGATACAGTTAAACACGGTGCATTTTTTTATTCCGGTAAGAACGCAGTTACCGTTTTTGTTTTATGTGATGCTGACAGCCTGCTTTACGCAGCATCATCACCTTACGCCGGAACTGGTGTCGTCCGCCCTGCTGATGATCTTATTTTTCCGGCTTTTGAGTACCTATAAAATTGAAGGTATATCACTTCGATTTCTCGATTGTGGGTTGCTTATCGCCATGGCAAGCCTTTTCTATTTTCCGGTGATTTTTATTTTCCCCTTTTTGCTGGTTGCCCTGGGTTTGCTACGACCCTTTGCCTGGCGTGAATGGGTCTTTTCAATACTTGGGCTCATCTTGCCCTATGTTTTTGTGATTTCGGGTTACTATCTTGCTGATATACCCGTAAACAATCTGGTAAACGATATCTCCGGCGAATTTATTAGGGTTCAGAAAGCGTTGCGGTTAAGTCAGCAGGTTTACTGGATTTTTGTACTGGCCTTTATGTTTTATGCCAGTTACTTTCTGGCAGGGGCCCTGGATAGTATGAAAATCCATGCCCGTAAGTCTTTTCTGGTTTTCCTGGCTTTTTTCCTGAATAGTCTGTTGGTTTTTCTGGTTATAGGAGGAGCGGATACCGGAATGGTTTATATTGTTGCCCTTCCCCTGGCTTATCTTTTTACATTTTACTTTGTAAAACACAAAACGGGCTGGCTCAATCTGGCCCTGTTTTTCATTTTCCTGCTACTGTTCATTGCACAGCGGATAATGTAAAAGAGGCTGTGTAAAAAGTCCGAAAATCGAAGCCGTCATTGCGAACGAAGTGAAGCAATCTTTTGCTTTGGAATTTAAAGTGCAAAAAATATCAGAGTTTCTTCACATACGACATTATGCCTACGCCTTCGCCTGCTTTACCCTCTTTGAAAGAGATAAAAACATGGTAAACACCTGTTTTCTGGCATTTAAAGTCGAATGACGGATAATCCTTACCTGTTGTAGTGATAAAAGTACTACCCAACAGGGTGTTCATATCAAAAAGTTGCAGCACAGCTTCGCCATCGGAATTTGGGGCAGTGCAAATCGAAAACCGGTATACAATGCTTTTGTTTAGCAAAAGAGCGTATCTGGCAGTAGGCGGCGCGCCACCGGGAGTCCCTGCATCAAGCTTAACAGCAAAATCTTTCAGATACATAACGTCACCTGCATTGCCGGCACATTGGGCAGTTAATTGCGAAAAGTCCTGTGCCCGCAATAAACCTGCTCCCACAAATGTCAGCACGAAAAAAAATAGGGTGAATCTCTTCATAACTATAAACTTATTATCTTGTTACGAATTTGTTCGGTGGTGGCAACAATGTTGTTCAACAGTTCAGGGGAGATTTCAACAATGCTTTCGTCACCACCTATAATGGTAAGTATGCCGTCAATCTCAACCATCTGGGGTTCACCCTTTTTGGTATAAATGGTTACGGAGTTGAAAAGGGTTTTGAGCTGCTGAAGGTCTTCAAGAAGTTTGGCATACTGATTATCCTTTTTATAGTTGTCAAGGATAAGCATCAGCTGGTCGAGTGTCAGTTTCTGCTCGCCGATACGTTCAGCGAGTTCTTTGTTGGGCGTGGCTTTATAAACCTGTGTACCCAGGTAAAGTCCTTCGATCCAGACGCCGGTAACCATCAGGGCGCTTAGGTTGGTACGGTTGTTTGAATGGAGGTACTTGTCCATTTGGTTAAAACTGTGTACTGAAATATACATCAGTGAGTCGAGGTTCTTGCTGTTGGTAGCAAGTCGTTTCAGGGTTGTAAAATCGAAAAACTGTCCGACTTTAATGGCATCT